>DATMXP010000052.1 GCA_035561515.1 Terriglobales bacterium
GAGTTAGACAGCGCATATATGAAAACAAAGGAGTTAGAAGAAGCAAGTCGTTAGTCCTTAGTCATCAGTCGTTGGCAAAAGCTCTGCTCCTGAAGAAAACCAAGTACAGAGGTTCTTCGGCTACGCCTCAGAATGACAACCCCAAAAAACAAGTACAGGGGTTTCGGCTTTGCCTCAGAACTCAGAATGACAAAGTCCGAAAACCATCTACATTTTCAGAATAGCAATTGGGGCGTGGGTATCATGCCACGTTTTGCAGATTTATATTTTCCGTTAAATCAGTGACTTACGTGAAAATGGAGGCGCAGACCCCCTTGACACCGTTTTTCCCGAAACGGGAACGGACTCTCCTGGTGTCACAGATAAAGGTGGTTACCGCTATTGACGTTGACTGCCGCACTACCTAACCTCGCCGGTATCCGGACGCGACCGATACTCTTCGATTCCTAACGGCCCCGGGCCCCCTCAACATATTCCAGATATGAGCAAGGTCTCGTTCGAGATCAAGGAAGGGGGGACAAGCCCAGAAAAGAAATGTGCTCTTCCAGAGTGTGGTTTTGGAGCCTTCTTCTTGGATGCTTTAGCGGGCTGTTGGCAATGCAAACCGGATTAGCGCAGAGCCGTTCGGTTCCAAGTGGGACCGTGAAGTCCCATGCCATTGTCATCGAGCGACAGGGCAGTTTCGCCGTTGGCGGCAAAGTGATCACAAATCCGGGTAGCTTTGACCCGATCAGCCTGGGACCGGAAGGGCAGACTCTACATGGCGATCATGCCTATGTGTTCTACCAAGTCCCAGCGCATGCTCGCCGGCTGCCACTGGTGTTCCTGCACGGCATCTACCAGTTTTCGAAGACGTGGGAGACGACGCCCGATGGCCGCGAAGGATTTCAGAATATCTTCCTGCGGCGTCGCTTTGCCGTGTACCTGATGGACCAGCCGCGACGTGGCAACGCCGGCCGCTCAACCGTATCCGAACTGATTACGCCGACCGCGGATGAGCAGAAATGGTTTAACTTCTTCCGACTCGGCTTATGGCCGAACTATTTTCCGGGTGTTCAGTTTTCGCATGATCCGGAGGCCTTGAATCAATATTTCCGGCAGATTACGCCCAACACAGGTCCGTTTGATATCGGAGTAATATCCGACTCGATTGCGTCGCTCTTCGACAAAATCGGTCCGGGTATCCTGGTGAGCCATTCCCATGGTGGGGGCATTGGCTGGCTGTCGGCTATCAAGAGCAACAAGATCAAAGCGATTGTTTCCTACGAGCCGGGCACCAGTTTTCTGTTTCCCGAAGGCGAGATCCCGGAGCCGATGCACAGTTTCGGCGGAACGATTGAGGCAGCCAGTGCACCGATGCCGGAGTTCCTGAAACTCACAAAGATTCCAATCGTGATTTACTACGGCGACTATATTCCCGAGGAGCCATCGCCGAACCCGGGGCAAGACGCGTGGCGTATCCGCCGGGCGATGGCGCGGTTATGGGCAGCCACTGTGAACAAGCATGGAGGCGACGTTACGATTGTGGATCTGCCGGCAATCGGGGTACGCGGGAACACGCATTTCCCATTCTCAGACACCAACAACGTGGAAATTGCGGACATTCTCTCGGCGTACCTGAAGAAGAAGGGGCTAGACCGGTGAGGAGCGGGGATATTCAAGAACACAAGCCGTAGCTGCGGATGAGTGAACCTTCGCTTGGCGTAGCTAGTACATTACGTGCGACTCCACCTACCCTTCGACAAACAAGGTTTGTCACTTTTCGTTGGTACCTTGAGACCGCTTGTCAAAGGGGTGAAGATTGGGTCGGACGGTGTTTGGGGAAAAGGTGGTTCTCTTATGAAGGGAAGCTCGCTACTGCTTTTGTTCGTCCTAAATATCGCTGGATGTGCAGTGGCACAACAAGTTCCGGATCTGGATTACAAACCTCCCATTCCTAAACCTGCTTATGCGCAAGGCGAGGGGCCTCGCGTAGTCATCGATGGCGGGCACCATAACTTTCATACCGTCGATGGAAGATATAGGCCCCTGGCAGAGTTACTGCGGCGCGATGGATACCGCGTGGCGGGGAGCAACACGCCGTTTACTGCAAGTTCTCTGAAGGCCGCCGACTTGCTGATCATCTCGAACGCATTGAACGCGGTCAACGCCGATGGGAACTGGGGGCTGCCAACGCCGTCTGCTTTTACGCCCGCGGAGATCGCTGAGTTGAAGAAGTATGTGGAGAACGGCGGAGCATTGTTCCTGATCGCAGATCACATGCCGTTTCCGGGTGCCGCAGGCGATCTTGCGCGTGCGTTCGGACTGGAGTTCAGCAATGGGTTTGCGATGCCACGCGATGCACAGAATCCAGGCCCAATTACCTTTACGCCAGAGAAGGGCCTGAAGCCGGGCCCGTGGACGGAGGGGCGTGGGGTTGAGGAGAGAGTCGATTCGGTGGTTACATTCACGGGGTCTGCGTTCTATCCGGGCCCGAACGTAGAACCGGTTCTGGAGCTTCCGCAGGGATACGTCTCGGTCACACCGGAAATGGCATGGCAATTTACGCCGGAGACACCGAGGGTGCCGATCACACGATGGTGCCAGGGGGCCGTGGTGAAAGTGGGAAAGGGACGAGTGGCCGTGTTTGGCGAGGCAGCCATGTTCAGCGCGCAAGTCGCCGGGCCGCAGAAGCGTCCGATGGGCATGAACTCGGATAGCGCAAAGCAGAACTATCAGTTCTTGCTCAATATCGTGCACTGGCTCACGAACGCCAAGTGAAGTAATGGCGCTGTGCGGTTGTAGATATATCGTTGGACCCGCGGTGCTGCGCACCGCCACCGGACAATCCCCAGCCAAGGTAACCCCGGGTTGCGCGCGCAAAAGCACGCGCTCCACCCGGGGCTAATGGATGTCGTCCGCTACGCGGACTGGTCGCGATCACCTCGCCGATTCACAACTCTAAGACTGAGGACAGGGTGTCCGAGGCACACAGGAGATAGGAGTGGCGGACTGGAGTTTCTGCACACCCACAAGCCCGATAGCACTCGCTTGGCTAACACGGAGTTGAGGACTCAACTTGTGAGTTCCTGTATATTCCATGCATCGGGGAACTGGGTGAGGAGAAGAGAAAGATGTTGAAAGCCGCATTGAGGCTATCTGTGTTGTTGTGTGCAGTTCTGGCTGCATTCAGCGTAACCGCCCAACACAAGCACGAGCTAGACAACAAAGTTGACATGACCCGTGCGCCGCTGCTGACGGGCGTGGGTACGTTAAACCATCCGACATCGACGAAGAACGAGATGGCGCAGAAGTACTTCGACCAGGGAATTGCGCTGATCTACGCGTTCAATCACCTGGAAGCGGAGCGCGCATTTGCGCAGGCGCAGCAACTTGATCCGGACATGGCGATGGCGTGGTGGGGACAGGCGCTGGCACTAGCTCCGAATATCAACGACCCGATTACGCCAGACCGCGCGGGAAAGGCTTACGCGGCGATCCAGACGGCAATCCAGAAGTCGAAGGGCAAGCCGGCGGCAGAGCGCGATTACATAAAGACGCTGGCGAAGCGGTATTCGGCAAACAAGGATGCGGATCGCGCGAAACTGGACGTGGGTTATGCGCAGGCGATGGGCAAGCTGGCGAAGAAACATCCGAACGATCCGGACGCGCAGGTGTTGTATGCGTCGGCGCTGATGGAGACCATGCCGTGGGATTACTACCAGGCGAATGGCGATCCGAAGCCGGCGATTGTGACGGTACAGAAGACGCTTGAGTCGGCGATGAAGCGGTGGCCGAATCACACGGGCGCGCATCACTTGTACATTCATGCGGTGGAGGCGTCGTCGACACCGGACCGCGGTGAGCCTAGTGCGGACGTGCTGGGAGGACTGGCTCCGACGGCGGGCCACCTGGTGCATATGCCCAGTCACATCTACCTGAGAGTGGGACGGTGGGAGGATGCGGCCGAGGCGAACCGCAAGGCGTCGAAGGCGGACGAGGATTACATTACGCAATGCAGGGCGCAGGGGATTTATCCGATTGCGTACTATCCGCATAACCTGCACATGGGGTCGTTTGCAGCAGCGATGCAGGGCGGCAGCGAGGAAGCGATCGGGCTGGCGAAGAAGATGAAGGAAAAGATTCCCGCGGACGTCGGCGATGAAATGCCGTACTGGGGGAACGTGTTTACCTCAGTGCCGATCTTGTCGATGGTGAGGTTCGGCAAGTGGGATGAGTTGCTGGCGTATCCGCAGCCTTCGGAGAAACTGCTGGCTTCGAATGCGATCTGGCGGTATGGGCAAGGCGTGGCTCTGATTCGGGCGGGCAAGCTTGACGATGCGGAGAAGCAGTTGAAGGAGATCGGAGAGATCGCAAAGAATCCGGCGTTGAAAGACCAGAAAATGGGCAACAACGACGGGCAGAAACTGCTGACGATCGCCGAGAATATTCTGGCCGGTGAACTGGCAGCGGCGCGGAAGGATTATGCGTCGGCGGTTGCGTCGCTGGAGAAGGCGGTCGCGGCGCAGGATGCCTTGCACTACAACGAGCCGGAAGACTGGTACTTCCCGGTGCGTCACGTGCTGGGTGCGGTGCTGCTGGAGGCGGGTCGTCCGGCAGATGCGGAGAAGGTTTACGTGGAGGACCTAAAGCATCATCGGAAGAATGGATGGGCGCTCTACGGGCTTGCGCAGGCGCTGAAGGCGCAGGGCAAAAGCAATGAGGCGTCGAAGACAGAGGAACAGTTCACAGTGGCATGGAAGTATGCGGATGTGAGACTGACGGCATCGAAGTTCTAGATAGCGGCATTTTCAGCCACCCGAGCCTAGTTTGAGGCTCGGGTTTTTCTTTTGCGGATGCGATTTTCAGCACAGGATTTGTTGACAGTGATGTGATCCGCGTCACATCCGCGTGGTAAGGGCGGCAAAGATAATCCTCGCAGCAGGATTGCGGATTTCATTCCCACGATTGAAGACGAGAGATTATGGAAAGTGCTCTTTTAGTTCATCGACTGCACTTCGCTTTCACTATTACTTATCACTACCTTTTCCCACAACTGACGATGGGGCTGGCGCCACTCATCGTGTACTTCAAGACGAAGGCGCTGAGGACGGGCGAGGATCGGTATAACAAGGCCGCGCGGTTCTGGGCGAAGATCTTCGGGATCAACTTCGTGCTGGGCGTGGTGACGGGAATTCCGATGGAATTCCAGTTCGGCACCAACTGGTCGCATTTCTCGCAATTCGCGGGAGGCGTGATCGGACAGACGCTGGCGATGGAAGGCGTGTTCGCGTTCTTCCTGGAGTCGGCCTTCCTGGGATTATTTCTGTTTGGCGAGAAGCGATTGAGCCCGAAGATGCATTGGTTCTCGGCGTTCATGGTGTTCGCGGGATCGTGGCTGTCGGGGTACTTCATTGTGGCTACGGACGCCTGGATGCAGCATCCGGTGGGCTATGAGAGATTGGCAAACGGATCGTTCCAACTGACGAGCTTCTGGGCGCTGCTGTTGAACCCGTGGGCACTCTGGCAGTATGCGCACAACATGAGCGGAGCGGTGATTACGGGAACGTTCGTGATGACGGCGATCGGCGCGTACTACCTTCTCAGCAAAAAGCATATGGAGCAGGCGAGACTTTACATCCGCACGGGCGTGGTGGCGGGGTTGATCTTCGCAGTGATCCAGCTCTTCCCGACTGGCGATGGGCAGGGACAGATGCTCGCGAAGAAGCAGCCGGCGACGCTAGCGGCGATGGAAGGCCTGTATACGACAACAGAGGGCGCGCCGATCCACATCATGGGGCAGCCGGATGTGGCGAATCAGAAGATCGACAATCCGCTGAGCGTGCCGAAGATGTTGAGCTTCCTGACGTACAAGCGGTGGAACGCTGAAGTTAAAGGTATGGATGCCTTCCCGAAAGAAGACCTGCCGGACAACATCCCACTGCTGTATTACAGCTACCACATCATGGTGGGGCTGGGGACGATCTTCATCGCGGTAATGCTGCTGAGCGCGTTCCTGCTGTCGAAGAAGAAGCTGTACGACGCGAAGTGGATGATGTGGATCCTGATGCTGAGCGCACCGTTCCCGTACATCGCGAATACGGCGGGATGGATGACGGCGGAGATCGGCCGGCAGCCGTGGCTGGTGTATGGGCTGCTGCGGACAAAGGACGGATACTCGACGCTGGTATCGGCCGGTAACGGGTGGTTCACGCTACTGGGCTTCATGGGCATGTACACGATCCTGTCGATCCTGTTCCTGTTCCTGGTGTACAGGCAGATTGCGTCGGGTCCGGAAGCGGCGGAGACACATACGAAGGAGGCGGCAGTAGCCGTATAGGACGACTATGGAAACCTTATGGTTCTTAATTGTTGCGTTAATGCTTGTCGCCTACGTTGTGCTCGATGGATTCGACCTGGGCGCAGGAGCGATCCACCTGATCGCCGGAAAGACTGACGCGGGAAGGACGGCGATTATTCGGGCGATTGGTCCGGTATGGGATGGAAACGAAGTGTGGCTGCTGGCCACGGGCGGGACGTTGTACTTCGCATTTCCGTTGCTGTATGCGTCGAGTTTCCAGGGCTTCTATCTGCCGTTGATGATCGTGCTTTGGTTGTTGATGCTGCGGGCGATCGGGATTGAGTTCCGCGCGCACAGCACCAGTGAAGTGTGGCGCGGGTTCTTCGACGTCGTGTTCTGCGGCGCAAGCGCGCTGCTGGCAGTCTTCTTTGGCGCGGCGCTGGGGAACGTGGTGCGCGGAGTGCCACTCGGGAAAGACGGGCTGTTCTTCCTGCCGCTGTGGACGAACTGGAGAGTGGGGCCGGAGCCGGGGATTCTCGACTGGTACACGGTGCTCTCGGGTGTGCTGGCGCTGGTAGCGCTGACGGTGCATGGGGCGCTGTACATCGGTCTGAAGACCGAAGGCGACGTCAACACGCGCGCGCGGAAGATCGCGTCGGCGTTGTGGCCGGTGCAGTTGGGTCTGACGTTGCTGAGCCTGTTTGCTTCGGTGTGGGCGAATCCGGCCTTGGCGACGAACTTCAAGCGCTGGCCAATCGGCGTTGCGATTCCGGTGCTGGTGTTCGCGTCGCTGTTCGCGATGTGGCGCCTGCACGCGAAGGGGAACGAGAAGTATGCGTTCCTTAGCTCGTGCGCGTACCTGGCGCTGATGCTGGGCGGCGCGGCGTTTGCGGCGTATCCGAATGTGCTGCTGGCGAGCGGAGATCCGGCGAACAACCTGACGATCTACAACACGGCTACCGGTGCGTACGGAATGAAGGTCGGATTCGTGTGGTGGTCGATCGGGATCGTGATTGCCATCGGGTATTTCGTCTTCCTGTTCAAGATGTTCAAGGGGAAGGTGGATATGGCCGAGGGAGGATATGGACATTAAAACAATTTGGTGATTGGGTAATTTTGTAATTTGGTAATGGAAAGGCCGCTGACGAGGGTTGGCGGCCCTTTTTGTTGATAAGTAGGGTTGATCGGAATCGTAGAACTACGCCGTGCACGCTGCAAAATCGCTCGGTTCCTCCGCTATAATCAAAGATTCAGCACTACTGAAGGAGAGTATCTGTGGGACATACGCATGGACACGCACCGCAAGGGCCGCAACCGATTCCGGGAGTTGATGCAGTCGTAGCCGTGGGCAGCGGCAAGGGAGGCGTTGGGAAGACCACGCTGGCGGTGAATCTGGCGCTGAGCCTGGCGAAGCTGGGCTACAAGGTCGGATTGCTGGATGCAGATGTGTATGGTCCGAATGTGCCACTGATGCTGGGGTCGAGTGCGACGCCGAAGATCGTTGGCGAGAACATGATTGAGCCGCCGACGCGCTACGGCGTGAAGGTGATTTCGGTGGGGTTGCTGAACCCCGGCGATAAGCCGCTGGTCTGGCGGGGACCCATGCTGCACCAGATGATCCGGGAATTCATTCAGCGTGTCGAATGGGGGCAGTTGGACTTCCTGATCGTGGACCTGCCGCCGGGAACGGGCGACGTGGCGATTTCGCTGATCCAGACGGTACCGCTGACAGGCGCAGTTGTGGTGACGACGCCGAGCGATGTGTCGCTGCAGGACGGTCGCAAGGCTATCGAGATGTTCAAGCAGGTGAAGGTGGACGTGATCGGGATCGCCGAAAATATGGGCGCGTTTCATTGTCCGCATTGCCATCATGAGATTGATATCTTCTCGAAGGGCGGCGGGCAAAAGACGGCCGAGCAGTTTGGGGTACCGTTCCTGGGGTCGATTGAACTGGATCCGGAGATCCGCAAGGGCGGAGACACGGGGAATCCGGTGACGCTGGCAGGCGAGGAGTCGGAGCATGCGAAGTCGCTCTATGAATTTGCGCGAAAGGTGATTGACCGCGTGAAAGAGATACAGGCGTCGAGTGAGAGCGTGATCTCAATCCAGTAGAGTTACGAACAGGATTTACGAATGACCGCCGGTTATAAGAGTGCCGGCGGTTTCCATTTGGCAGTCAGAGTGATGCGCGGAATAGCTGACGTTTTGGCACTCTGGGGCTGAGAGTGCTATTGACTTCTCTCCCGGTTATTCCTAAAATTTAGGAGGCGAACTGTCGCCTATATATTCTTGTAAGTTCAAGTAATTAGGGTATTTAGAGGTATTTCGCAGGGTGTCGAGCAGCCCACAATTCGGTCCGCGCGAGCGCGAGGTACTTCAGGCGATCATCGAGGCCTACATTATTAGTGGGGAACCGATTGGATCGCGGAGCCTTTCGCGCGCGAATAGCGAGGGGTTGAGTCCGGCCAGCATAAGAAACGTGATGGCGGACCTGACCGAGGCCGGCTACCTGGACCAACCGCATACGTCTGCGGGCAGGGTTCCCACGGCCGAGGCATACCGGTACTACGTGACGCAGATTGCGAACCGGACCCGGAGCATTTCCGACACCACGCAGGGCATGATTGAGACCGGCCTGAAGGGTGCGACCGACGTGCAGGAGTTCATGGAGCGGACGTCGCACGTGTTGTCGCTGATTTCGCAAAAGGTTGGAGTGGCAGTCGCGGGTGCGCCGAAGGAAGTGCTGGAGCACGTCCACTTCACTCGCCTGGCGGAGAACCGCGTGCTCGCCGTGGTGATCACGAAATCGGGCGTGGTTCGCGACAAGATGTTGAGGCTGGAGCACGAACTAAGTTCGGCAGACCTGGAAGTGGCGGCGAAGTACCTGAACGAGAACTTTCGCGGATGGGCCCTGGATGCGCTGCGCGCGGAGATACAGCGCCGCATCGAGCAGGAACGCAGCGAGTACGACCGTCTGATGAAGTCGATCGAGACGCTGTACAAACAGGGTGCCTTGTCGGACGACCGGCACGTGCAGGATGTGTACCTGGAAGGTGCTGCAAACCTGATCGGCAACGCCGACCAGCAGAAGCTCAGAGACATTCTGCGGACGCTGGAAGAAAAGCAACGAGTGGCAGAGTTACTGGGCGCGTATCTGGACGCGAACCAGGAAACAGTTCGAGTGGTTTTCGGGCTGGAAGAGTTCGAACCGCAATTAAAGGATTTTGTGCTGATTGGCGCTCCCGCGAGAGCGGGAGGCGAAGTAGTAGGATCGCTGGCGATTATCGGGCCGACGCGGATCGATTACCAGCACGCCATGACGGCGGTAGGTTACATCTCACAGTTATTCGAGAAGTTCACGCAAGAGCCGTAGGGCAATCATGACAATGACAGATAGGAACGAAGAATCCAGGCTGGACCTGGAACACGAACTGCCTGCGTCGGAGGAGACGGAGGTCGCCGAAGCCGGCGCGCCGGAGAACCAGGCGCAAGGGACCGTGGATACAGAGTACGCGAAGGTGAAAGCGGAACGGGACACGCTGTTCGACCGCCTGGCACGGTTGCAGGCGGAGTTTGATAACGCGCGGAAGCGCCAGCAGAAAGAGCAGCAAGATTTCCGCGACTACGCTTTGACCAACGCCATCCAAACATTGCTGCCGATCCTGGACAGCCTGGACCGCGCGCTGCAAACGCAGCAGGAAGGCCCGGAGTTTCGCAAGGGCGTGGAACTGATCGACCGGCAATTCCACGACGCGTTAAGCAAGCTTGGCGTGGAACCGATCGAGGCGAAGGGTCAACCGTTTGATCCGACGCTGCACCAGGCAGTACAGATGGTAGATGGCGGCACGGTGCCGGCAAATCACGTAGTGGATGAGTTGCAGCGCGGATACAAAATCCGAGAGCGCTTGCTGCGCCCGGCCATGGTTACAGTTTCGAAGTAAGCTGTTGAGCAGGTAAAGCAGGACGAATTGGCGACCAATACAAAACGCGATTATTACGAAGTACTGGGCGTAACCAGAACGGCGACCGACCAGGAGATCAAGAGCGCTTACCGGAAACTGGCGATGAGATATCACCCGGACAAGAACCCGGATGATCCATCGGCAGAAGAAAAGTTCAAGGAGTGCTCGGAGGCCTACAGCGTTCTGGCGGACGCACAGCAGCGTTCCCGGTACGACCAGTTCGGCCATGCAGCGGTTGGCGGCGGGGCGGGACCGGGAGTGGACTTCAACTCGGCGGTGTTTACGGACCTCTCCGACCTGTTCGGAGACATGTTCGGCTTCGGCGACCTATTCGGTGGTGGCGGGCGCCGGCGCACGCGTGCGCAGCGGGGGCAGGACCTGCGGGAAGACATCACGATCGAGTTCGAAGAAGCGGCATTTGGAGTCACCACGAGCATCGACGTGACGAAGCACGAGAGCTGTGACACGTGCTCAGGAACAGGCGTTGCGCCAGGGAAGTCGGCGACAACCTGCAAGACGTGCCAGGGACGCGGTCAGGTGCGATACCAGCAGGGCTTCTTCTCGATTGCGCGCACATGCACGAGTTGTGGTGGCGTGGGGCAGGTGATTTCGGATCCTTGCTCTGCGTGCCGCGGAGAAGGCCGCGTGCTGAAGAAGAGAGAGCTTGAGGTGAAGGTTCCGGCAGGCGTGGAAGATGGTATGAGGATGCGGTATGCCGGACAGGGCGAACCGGGATACTTCGGCGGCCCGGCGGGTGACTTGTACATCGTGTTGCACGTGAAGGAACATGATTTCTTCCAGCGCGACGGACGTGATCTGCACTGCTCAATTCCGATTTCATTTCCGCAGGCAGCACTTGGGGCGGAGATCGAAATCCCGACGCTGGACGGGATGCACAAGCTGAAGGTACCTGAGGGCACGCAGAGCGGAACGGTGTTTCGCATTAAGGGCAAGGGCGTGCCGGTTGTGAATGGTCATGGCAAGGGCGACCTGATGGTTGAAGTAAGGGTTCAAGTTCCGACGAAGCTGAATAAGCGGCAGAAGGAATTGTTGAACGAACTGGCGGGACTGACGACGGTGGACAACAAGCCATCGAAGGACCCAAGCATCATGAGCAAGGTGAAGGAATTCTTTAACTAGGTTTGCGACGTTACGATTTCCGATGGGCGCGGCTTAGGCTGCGCCTTTAGTTTTTATTGACGATTCCGGACTGACAATTACGATTTGAGGGTTATGCGACGGCGATTCCTTGCAGACGAGATAAACGGCGATACAGCAGCGTTGACAGGGCAGAATGCGCGTCATCTTGCACAGGTGTTGCGCGCGAGGGTGGGGCAGGAGTTTGACATTGCCGCAGACGGGCGCGTGCGGTTGGGTAAGGTGGTTACGGTCGGGGAAGACAGAGTCGAGTTTCACCTGGGCGAAGAGGTTGCGGCGACAGAGGTTGCGCCCATCACGCTGCTGCTGGCGATCTTCAAATTCGACCGTTTCGAGTGGGCGGTAGAGAAGGCGACAGAGTTGGGCGTCACAAGAATCGTGCCGGTCGTCGCAAGGAGGACGGAGCGTCACCTGGCGCAGTCGGCGTTGAAAAGGGTGGAACGCTGGCGACGGATCGCACATGAGGCGGCACAGCAATCAAGGCGGACAGCGGCTCCGGAGATTGCTGACCCGATTGAGTTGAAGAAGGCGATTGGCGGCGAGAGCGGGTTGAAGATCGTTTGTGCGGAGTCGGAAGACCAGCGAATGTTGAGGGATGCCGTGGAAGGCGCTCAGGGGCCGGTGACGCTTGCGATTGGTCCTGAGGGTGGGTGGGCCGATGAAGAGTTGAAGTGGTTCGCTGACGCCCGATGGCAGGCCGTGTCGCTGGGAGAGACGATCCTGAGGGCTGAGACAGCGGTGATCGCGGCAGTGGCGGTTTGTAGCGCTGAGATGATGCGCGGAGAACGAGGAGATTCCGAGCCAGCGCATTCTTCTTGAAGTAACTCTAATCACCAAGGTTAGGTTCGTTTCGTCCTTGTGCCCGCACGGGCGCAGAAAGATAATCGGCTTTCTATCCCGGGAGAAAACGTGGCCGAAATCACGCCAGATCCACAGCAGAAAAAAGCAATTGAACATGTCCATGGGCCCATGCTGGTGGTGGCGGGCGCTGGTACGGGGAAGACGACCGTGCTGGTGCAGCGAATCGTCAACCTGATTGCGAAGGATCACGCGCGGGCAGACGAGGTGCTGGCGATTACGTATACGCGCAACGCCGCGCAAGAGCTGCGCCAGCGAGTGGCGGCAGAATTGGGTGGATTATTGGCCGGAGCGTTGCGGGCTTCAACCTTCCACGCATTCTGCGGCGAGCTGTTGAAGCGCGCGGGAATGGACTTCACGCCGATTACGAAGGAAGACCTGTTTGTGCTTTTGCGCAGACGCATAAAGGAGCTTCCTTTAAAGCACTACATCAAGGCTCAGAACCTCGGGCAATTTCTTCCGGCACTATTGGCGTTCTTCGAACGTTGTGATGATGAGCTGATTACTCCTGAGTCATACGCGAAATACGTTACAGAGTTGAAAGAGGGAAGACATCCGCTGCCGAGGGTGCTGAAGAGTTCTGACGCGGAGTTGCTGAAGCCCGAGGAAGTGATCGCGCGGTGCGAAGAGATTTCAGCGGTATTCGCGCGGGTATGGCAGATGCTTGCGGAGAAGAACCTGGGAACGTACGGGAACATGATCAGCCGGGCCGTGACGCTGCTCGAAGGGAATCCGCAAGTGCTCAAGGAAGAGCAGGAACGGGCGAGGTTCATCCTGATCGATGAGTTCCAGGATTCGAACGTGGCGCAGATCAGGCTGGCGAAGCTGCTGGCAGGCGACGCGCAGAATGTGTTTGCGGTGGGCGATCCTGACCAGGCCATCTACCGTTTCCGCGGCGCGACGACAGGCGCGTTCGATCAGTTCCTGAAGCACTTCCATAACGTGAAGCACGTGTCGCTGGAGCAGAACAGGCGATCGTTGTCGCCGATACTGCGGTGCGCATTCAAGGTGATTGACCAGAATCCGCCGATCGTGAGAGAAGGGCTGTCGCAGAGGAAGCCGCTGGTGTCCGCGCGCGAGGCGGCGAATCCGAAGCTGAACTATGGGCCAGTAGAACTCGTATACACGCCGTTGGAATTTTCGTGCGAAACAGAGGCGGCGGAGATCGGCGAAGCGCTGGAGCGGGCTATTGCGAAGTGTCCGGGGCACGAGACGCGCAGAGGGCACGAGAAGTGCTCGTGGAGGCATTTTGCGGTGCTGTACCGGTCGCACCAGCACCGTGAGGAGCTGGCAGCGGAGTTGAGCAAACGGAAGATCCCTATCGATGTTCGCGGCGTGAATGTTCTGGAGACGCCCGAAGTACGCGACGCGATGGCGGCGCTCCGGGCGATCTACGACACAGGCGACAGCGCAGCGTTGTTCCGACTGGCGTCGTTGTCGCAGTTCGGGATCGATGCAGTTGAACTGCGCGCTGCCTTGCGAGCGGCGAAAGATGCTACGGGGCTGGCGCCGGTTCTGGCGGGAGTTAAGGGCGGAGCCGCAGTGATCGACGCGGTTGCGAAGGCAAGGAAGGTTGCTGGTCCGCTGGCGATTTCGGTGTTCGATGCGGGAATGAAGTCGTTCGACATTATGCGGAACGCCGCGACACAGGCACTGCGGAACTTCATCGAGGAGTGGCAGAAGAAAGCGATCACGGCAGAAGGGACGGTCGCGGAGTTCCTGGAGTACCTGGAGTTCTTCGGCGAAGTAGGAGGCAAGGTTACATTGCCGGAAGGTCCCGAAGATGAGAAACGCAATGCCGTGCAGTTTATGACGGCGCATGGCGCGAAGGGATTGGAGTTCCCGCATGTGTTTGTGGTCCGTTCGACGACGTCGTCGTTCCCGGGAACGTATCGGGAGGAACTGTTCGAGTTTCCGCAGGCGCTCCGAGAGGGCGGTGGGGCGGGCGCAGAGGATCCGAAAGAGCTGCACTACCAGGAAGAGCGCAGGCTGTTTTACGTGGCGATGACGCGGGCGCGTGACACGCTGTCGATCTATGGCAAGCGCAGCCGCATCAGAAAGCCGGCATTGCCGCCGAGGTTCGATGATGCGACCCCTCCGGGATTGCTGCGCGATTTCGCAACTGACAAAGCGCTGTGTGATTGCTGCGTTCCGAGGATGGCGGAGTTCCGTCCGGAGATCGCGGCGACGGCTTCGGAGGTGCAGGCATTCTCGACGACGGCGGAGTGGATGCTGTTGCCACCGTCGCGGCCGATGGAGAAGATTCCACTAAGCGCGACGCGAATCGAGACATATGAGAAGTGCCCGCTGCAATTCAAAATCAGTGCAGACTGGAATATACCTTCGGAGCCGATGCCGGCCTTGCAATTCGGGAACGCCGTCCACACGGCGTTGAAAGGGTTCAACGATGCGCTGAAGGCGGGACGCCCGTTGACGAAGCAGCAGTTCCTGCGGATCTTCGAAGAGCAGATGGAGATATCTCACTTCGACGATGCTCACCAGAAGCAGCTCTATGTCGAGCAGGGGCTGGATCAGCTTGGTAAGTTCTACGACCTTCGTAATTCCGAAAAGCCGACAGAAATTCTTGCGGTGGAGACTACGTTCGAGCTGAATGCGGGGGGTGTGAAGGTGGTGGGGCGCATCGATCGGGCGGACCGACTGGAGGATGGGAGCATCGCGATCGTCGATTACAAGACGGGATCGCCGAAGGATGAAGAGGACGCAAAGAAGAGTTTGCAGCTTTCCATCTACGCACTCGCGGCGGAAGAACTTTGGAAGAGCCTGCCAGCAAGGATTGCTTTCTACAACCTGGAAAGCAACGACACGGCGGAAACCGAGAGAAGCGAGCAAGAACTCAGCGCCACGCGAGCGAAGATCACGGACGTCGCAGATGCGATCAAAGCCGCTAAATTTGCGGCCAAACCGGGCTTCCACTGCAAGTGGTGCGGATATCGTGAATTGTGTCCGGTGAAAGAAGAACCGCTGTGGGTGATTGAGGAAGCGTTGCCGGCGAAGAGTTCGAAGTAGAGATAGTCAGAAGAACGAGTACAAAAAACTTTGGGGGACGCTCATCGCGTCCCCCGTTTGGTAATTCGTTAACTTACTTTTTCTTGCTGGTCTTCTTCGCGGCTTTCTTCGCTGCCTTCTTCTTGGTTGCCATTGTGTCTATTCTCCCTTTCTTGAAGTCGCGACTAACTACATCGCAATTGTTTGAATGTATAGAGTTATTCAAAAACGAAGTCAAGAGAAAAGTTGTATGTCACCAAGAGGTTCATACCTCCTCGAGAGGAGTGAGAAGACAAAATTCCGAGTGTGAGAGGAGTGAAGAAGAGAAAAATGCGCGGGCGAAGATACCCGCGCACTTCATTTTGCGATCACGCGAAGCGCTAATCCAGCGATGATGTCGTAGCCCGCGTGCGTGAGCATTCCGGGACGCAATGATTTTCTCCAGTGTGCGACGAGGCCGAACATCGTGCCGAAGATGGCGATGAGGAACATGCGAATTGCCCCTTCGTAACCGTGCGAGAAGCCGAAGAGCACGCCCTGCATGACGAGTCCGACCCAAGCGAGGTTTGTCCAGGCAGTGATCTGACGCTGGAAATAACCGCGGTAAATCACCTCTTCGCAGAAGCCCGCAGTCGCGCTTACGCCGAACCAAAGAAGAACTTCGAGAGTGCTGCGCGGAGCAAGGAAAGCAAGCTTCTGCGCATCGGCATGGTTCTTGGTAAGGCCGAATGCATAGCCGAGACCACCCAGCACGATCATCGACACGAAAAGAAAACCAGCGGCAATGGCGAGGTCGAGAAGGAAGTCTTCGGGCTTCGACCACTTGCCTCCGATGAGGTCGCGGAGGGTGATCTTCTTGTGCCGGTGGATGCCCCAGAAGACGAAGGCGACAACGATCCACTCCGAGGCCATGGTGACGATATACATGATCACGCGCTGTGAATGCGTGAGGGCATGATGCTCGCGATTGGCTCCGGCGAAGGAAAGCCCAAGCATTACGACAAGGAGGAGAAGCGTATGCCAGGCAGGTGCTATAAGGCGGCTACTGGATTGGACAGGCTCTATTGGACCATTGATTGAGGCGGAGGTGGCCATCAGGTCTCCCTGACACCATCTTATAATGAAGGGTTGTCATAGCAGTGTTCCAGATTTCTGTGGGGTGAGCGATGAAGTACCAGCCAAATGATGTGGTGATTATTTCCGCCTGTCGGACCGCGATCGGGAAGTTCCAGGGTTCACTCTCCGATTTGAAGGCGACCGAGTTGGGCGCGATCGTGGTGCGTGAAGCGGTAAAGCGTGCGGGCATCACCGACCTGAACAACGTGAATGAATGCATCATGGGGAACGTGGTGTCGGCGGGATTGGGTCAGAACCCGGCGCGACAGGCGGCAATCTATGGAGGGCTTCCCCCGCAGGTTGGCGCGATGACGATCAACAAGGTGTGCGGCTCGGGGCTGAAGGCAGTCGGGCTGGCCGCGCAGGCGGTGCAGACTGGCAATGCCGAGGTGGTGGTAGCGGGTGGCATGGAGTCGATGACGAACGCACCATATCTGTTGCCGCAAGCGCGCAAGGGGTATCGCCTGGGCAATGCCCAGATCGTCGACTCGATGGTCAACGATGGGCTGTGGGACGTTTACAACAACTACCACATGGGCAACACGGGCGAGAATGTCGCGCAGAAGTACAAGATCACCCGTGAAGCACAGGACGAGTACGCCGTGAACTCACACCGCAAGGCAATCGCAGCGATTAAGGAATGCCGATTCAAGAGCCAGATTGTTCCGGTGGAGATCAAAGGCAAGAAGGAGACGATCATCTTCGACAAAGATGAGTCTCCGCGCGAGGACACGAGCGTTGAAGTGCTGCGGGCGTTGAAGCCGGCGTTTAAGAAAGATGGAACCGTGACGGCAGGCAACGCTCCGGGCGTGAACGACGGCGCCGCCGCACTGGTCGTGACCAGCTATCGAAAGGCGCAGGAACTCGGCGCAGAGCCGATGGCAAAGATCGTGGCGCAGGCGACGAGTGGCGTGGCTCCGGAATGGGTGATGATGGCGCCCGTGGATGCCGTCCGCCAGATATGGAAGAAGACAGGCTGGAAGAACGAGGAAGTGGATCTCTACGAGTTGAACGAGGCGTTCTCGGTGCAGGCCCTGGGCGTAACGCAGGAGCTCGGTCTCGACACCAGTAAAGTGAACGTAAACGGGGGAGCGGTGGCGCTGGGGCATCCCATCGGAGCAAGCGGAGCGCGTGTGCTGGTGACTCTGCTGTACGAGATGATTCGTCGCGATGTGCACAAAGGCATTGCCGCATTATGCCTGGGAGGCGGGAACGCAGTGGCGATGGCGATAGAGCGGTAAGTTAGAGAATCGTTCGTAGAAGCCGCCTGTCGAGTGACTGGCGGCTTTTTCGTTTGCATCCAAGTAGGAATGGAACTCTTACATCACCAGGCGACATTGCGGGAAGCAGACGGGCAGTTCGTATGCAGCCGGTGCGGGCTGGTGAATCCGTCGGATGATCAGCCCTGCATACCCGTGAATCTGGAACCTTCAGCGCAGAAGACGAATGTGGATCCGGAAGGAAACGCCGCCTAGTTCATGGTGGCGACGGAGGCCAGTTCAGCGGGTGTGGGAGCCCGCATCGGCAGCGAGACGGTGAAGACTGCGCCGCCGCCCGGAGCTGCCTGGAAGTCGATATCGCCGCCGTAACTCTTGACGATACCGAGAGCGACGCTGAGGCCCATGCCAGTGCCTCCGCCGGGACGCTTGGTGGAATAGAACGGGTCAAAGATGTTGCGGAGAGTGCCTTCGGGAACTCCAGGGCCATCATCCTGGAAACTCACCCAAATTTTGCCTTCGCTGCGGCCAAGCCGGACGCGGACGCTGCCTCGCTCACGCACGGAGCGAATGGCCTGCTCGGCGTTGATGACCAGATTCAGGAAGACCTGCATGAGCTGGTTGGCGTCGCCTTCAAAGAGGGGGATCGAGGGTTCGGGAAGGAAGTCGACGGTGATGCCGTTCACGCGGAGCGAGTACTGGTGAAGCAGGAGCGTGCGCTGGATGAGATCGTTGAGGTTCAGCCGCGAGGTGCCGCGAGCGGGTGGCCGCGAGAAGAACAGCAGGTTCTGCACGATTTCGACGGCGCGACGTACCTGTTCCTTCAAAAGGCGAACGTGCTTTTTGGAACCTTCGTGCTCGATACCATCGAGCAGATCCACGGCGCCCATGATGGCGGTGAGCGGATTGTTCAGCTCGTGCGCGAACCCGTCAATCATTTGTCCCATAGCGGCGAGGCGTTCGGCCTGAACCAATTGCTGCTCCATCTGCTTGCTCATGGTGACGTCCCGCATGGAAGCGACCACGCCGACAGTAGATCCATCAGCGCCACGCAGAGCGCTCGCGGTGCAACGAATGGTGCGCCACTCGCCATTGCGGTGCTGGGCGGAGAACTCCACGGCACCGATTCTCTCCGCACCGGAGAGAATGTCGCGATACAGCCTGAAGGGTTCGGCCATCTCGGTGCGGAATGAAACTGGCTTGCCGACGAGTTCTTCCGGTTCGAGGCCAAGGATTTCGCGCATACGCGTGCTGACGAAGGAGAAACTCAGGTCCTTGTCGAGTACGACGATTACGTCAGGGAATGATTCGATAAGGCGGTGATTGAACTGCTGCTGCTCGAGCAACTGCGCTTCCATCTGGCGGCGGAGGGTGATATTCACCAGCGTTCCCTGATACCGCATGACATGGCCTTCGGCGTCGTAGATGGCGCGCGACGAGTCGAGACAAGTGATTTCGGATCCATCACGGCGGCGTAGCTTTATCTCGCGGTCCTGCATATTGGCAGAACCGTTCAATTCAGAGAGAGCCTTGGAGCGCTCGGATGGGTCAACGTACAGGTCTTGTATATGGATCGCCTGCAGTTCGGACTTGGTTTCGAACCCGAGCATGTGTACGAGTGCCTGGTTGGCGTCGAGGAGGCGTCCGTCAGGGGTGGTGAAGTAAACCCCCTCGTGAAGAGTTTCGAAGAGATCGGTGAAGCGGGCTTCGCGTTCGCGCTGATGGGTAACATCGCGACCCCAGATGCTGTATCCGGTGACTTCGCCGTCTTTATGGATGGTACGAATAGAGCAATCGAAATATCTCTGCTGCGGGTCGTGCCGGAAACGCACCTCGACGGTGCCAGTCCATTGATTGCGGCTCAGAATGCGGGGCAGCATGCGCTCGACATCAGCGGCGTTGGGCGACTGAACAAAATCGCCGATCGGATGGTAAACGAAATCGGCAAAGCCCAGGCCGAGAATGTCAGCGAAGGTGCGGTTCGCGGCCTGAATGGTGCCGTCGCAGGAGATGGCGAGCACGACGTCGTCGAAGCTATCGACCAGTTCGCGAAAGCCGCGCTGTGACCGGCGGATGATATCGACCAGCTTCTCGATGTCGTCGTTTTCAGTCTTAGCGGGCGGCTTATGGTTGGCCTGGATTTCCTGGCGCAGGCCTGCGATCTCGCGGCGCTTGCGCCCAGCGGAATAGGCAAGAATGACGGCGAACAGGGCAGCACCGATGGGGATGATGCCGAAACGAGCGGAGATCTGGCTGATATTGTCCCAAACGGCAGCGGCCAGACCTATCCCGAGCAGCCCAATGAAGAACAGGGCAAATCGCCACAACTTTGTTTCTTCGCGATCGAGCCGGGACAGGTGACTTTCGGCGTCACCTTTGAGCCGCTGGGGATCCATACGACCTCAGGCTGGAGTGGGGATAACCTGCCTACGCGGATGGTAGGTCGGTTCGTACGGTGAAGCAACAGGTAGTATGCCTGAGAGTACCCGATTAGCAAGTGTCCAGATGGCCAGTTTGGGAACGGGGCAGGTCGATGTCCATTCGGCCAATGGGTTCGTCACAGATTGATGTGGTTTTGCGCACATAACCACGTGAAACGCTCTTGTTAAACTGCCGTGCCGTCAAAATCGGCTACCAGAGATGCTTTACAAGACACTGAGCGCGGCAGTATATGGCATCGACGCCAACCTGATCGAGGTGGAAGTCGATATTTCTCCGATCAAAACGGGCCAGGAACAGTTCTGCACGGTGGGGCTCCCGGACGCTGCCGTTAGGGAAAGCCGGCAGCGGGTGCAGTCGGCCCTGAAGAACTGCGGATACGATATTCCCCCTACACGCATCACCATCAATCTGGCGCCGGCGGACCTGAAGAAAGAAGGTTCGGCATTCGACCTGCCGATGGCAATGGGGATCATAGGTGCATATGGCGGTCTGACCAAGTCTGATGTGACGGACTTCCTGCTGGTCGGAGAGCTTTCGCTCGACGGCAGCGTACGCCCGGTGCGCGGTGCGTTGCCGATCGCGGTGGCGGCACGGCAGAACAAGGTCAAGAACATCATTGTGCCGGAAGCAAATGCGAACGAGGCGGCGGTGGTCAGCGGCCTGAATGTATTTCCGGTGAAATCGATGTTGCAGGTGATCAACCTGTTCAACAAAGGGAACGGGGTCTCGCCGGTACGGCTGGAGCCGCAGGAAATCCTAAAGCGGGTGCAGCACTTCCTAGTGGACTTCAAGGACGTCCGCGGGCAGATGACGGCCAAGCGTGCGCTGGAAGTGGCGTGCGCGGGCGGACACAACATCCTGATGATCGGGCCGCCGGGATCGGGCAAGACGATGCTGGCGAAACGAATCCCCACTATCCTGCCGCCGTTAACGTTCGAAGAGGCGCTGGAGACGACGAAGATCCACAGTGTGGCGGGCGTGCTGGACTCCGGGGCTGGGTTGGTGGGTACGCGTCCGTATCGCGCACCGCACCATACGATCTCTGATGCCGGCTTGATTGGCGGAGGGGCGATTCCCAGGCCGGGCGAGGTGTCTCTGGCGCACCATGGAGTGCTCTTTTTGGATGAATTGCCGGAGTTTCCACGGAACGTGCTGGAAGTGATGAGACAGCCGCTGGAAGAGGGGAGCGTGAATATTGCGAGGGCGGCGATGTCGCTGACGTTCCCGGCGCGGTTCATGCTGGCGGCAGCGATGAACCCATGCCCGTGCGGGTATCACAACGACAAATCACGCGAATGCCAGTGCACGCCGCCGATGATCCAGCGGTATGTATCGAAGATTTCGGGGCCGTTGCTCGACCGAATCGATATCCACATTGATGTGCCGGCGGTGAACTACAAGGAACTGCGCGGCGGGGCGAGCCCGGAGGGATCGGCGGAGATACGAGATCGTGTCATCAGGGCGCGAGAGATTCAGTTGAACCGCTTCGCGGCGGCGGGGGAGCGGATTTTCAGCAATTCGCAGATGACGTCGCGCCAGATACGAACGTATTGCGATCTCTCGACCGACTGCGAACGGCTACTGGAGAGGGCTGTAATGCAGCAGGGACTGAGCGCGCGTGCGCATGATCGCATCCTGAAGGTGGCGCGGACAGTGGCCGATCTGGAGGGCGCGGCACATATCGAGACGAAGCATATAGCTGAGGCGATACAGTACAGAACGCTGGATCGGACGTATTGGGCGTGAGCGTCCCGTCGTTAAAAAGGTTAGTATTCCCGCGATGACCAGTTCTCGAACAAGTACGTCAAGGGTCGCGTTTTGTGTTGGCATGCTCGCCTTAGTAGGTCTGGGTTATCTATGGACCCCTCAAATCGTGACCTGCTACTTCGCTCGGCAATGGGCGAGGGAGAGTCCCGGATTAAATGCCGTACCTAGGCCGCTCACCGACTTGAGGATTGATTCAGGTAAGGGGACTACGGTTGAGCTGTATGGTTACACAATCGAAGCGCCGTGGGCCGACATCGAATTCACAAAAGATGTGAGGATTGCGTCGAGTGTTGGATTCAAGTCGGGTGCCAACATCCTCCTCTTTGATCCAAACGGTGATCCATCAATCCTAAGCATCATTCAAGGTATGGACGAAAAGCAGAACGCAAAGATTCGAGACGTTCTGGGTTCGGACACCGTGCGATCTGAGTACGATTTCTCCAAGGCTGTTTACTTCATAACCGCGAACGATATCTCACTCTGGATGTCGAGGCAGCGAGCCGCACGGGCGATTATTCTCATGAACATTAAGAGTTCGCAGGTCTCAAGTAGAAATCCAGATACGTTTCTGCTCGAAACCGCATTGTTTCGAGGATTTCAGGAAGGGAGTCCAGATGTTGAGGGTGTCAGAGGCAGACAAGTTAGGATTCGTCTTTTTGATTCGGACGGCAAAGAGCTTCAATTAGTGATTTCAGCAAAGAAGGGCGCATCTCTCACACAGGCGCAGATTAACCGTGTGATCCAGTCTATAAGGCCGGCAGTGTCATCTCGTTGAAATGCATTTGTAAACGGCAAGGCCCTCGCAACTGTAAAGAAAATCATCAGTGGAACGAGGAGGCATCGTTTCATGGGCGCGAGTGTAGCGAATTGGGCCGCGGTGGGGAAGATACAAGTACTTATTGCTGGTGATAACCGTCACGGTTAGCAGGTCTATCTCTCACCATCACCCCGGACTGGCCAATCACTCACCCCCGCGGGTGACATTTCTCACTGCTCGTAATGCGATAGGGCGTCAGCATGGGGCTTCTCCAGGGAGGCTCTATGAAGAAGGTAGTGATCCTGGGTGCAGCAGGCCGGGACTTTCATGATTTCAATGTTTTATTCCGCAATAACCCTGACTATCGCGTAGTCGCTTTTACCGCTACGCAAATCCCTGATATTGCAGGGCGACGCTATCCAGCCGCGCTCGCCGGGCCGTGGTATCCCGAGGGAATTCCGATCATCGAGGAAGACCTGGTAGAGGCCGTGATCAGGAAAGAGAAGGTGGATTTCTGCGTCTTCTCGTATAGCGATATTTCCCATGTGAACCTGTTGCATTTGGCATCGCGGACGCTGGCGGCTGGGGCGAACTTCTGGCTGCCCGGACGCGAAACGGAAGTAAAGAGCACGCTTCCGGTGATTTCGATCTGTGCGGTTCGTACGGGTTGCGGGAAGAGTCCGGTATCCCGGCGAGTGGCCGAAGACCTGCGTGCCATGGGATGGAAGCCCGTGGTGGTGCGTCATCCGATGCCGTATGGCGATCTGGCCAAGCAGGCAGTGCAACGGTTCGCGACGATCAAAGACCTGCACAAGCATAGCTGCACGATTGAAGAGTGCGAGGAGTACGAGCCGCACATTGCCAAGGGTTCGGTGGTGTTCGCCGGGGTGGATTATGAGGCCATCCTGCGTGAAGCAGAGAAGGAAGGCGACATCATTCTGTGGGACGGCGGCAACAACGACACGCCGTTTTACAGTCCCGATTTGGAGATTGTGGTGGCCGACCCGCATCGTCCCGGACACGAAGTGACCTACTTCCCGGGCGAGGTGAATTTCCGTCGTGCGCAGGTGATCGTGATCAACAAGGTGGATACCGCGTCCTCCGATCACGTGGATATCGTGCGCAGGAACATCAGCGCCTGCAACCCGACGGCGACCGTGATTGAAGCGGCGTGCAGGGTGAGCGTAACGGATCCGAACCTGATCCGCGGCAAGAAGGTGCTGGTGGTGGAGGATGGTCCCACACTTACGCACGGAGAGATGCCGTATGGCGCAGGTGTGGTAGCGGCGCGGCAGTGTGGAGCGGACGATCGTGTCGATCCGCGTGCGACCGCTGTCGGTTCGATTCGGACGACGTTCCAGAAGTATCCGCATATCGACCGCATTCTTCCGGCGATGGGCTACAACGAGGCACAACGGAGGGAGTTGGAGGAGACGATCAACCGCACGCCGTGCGATGTGGTCGTGGTGGCCACGCCGATCGATCTGGGCCGGGTGCTGAAGCTGAACAAGCCTTCGGTGCGGGTCGGATATGAGATCGAGGAGATCACCAAGCCGTCGTTGCTGGATGTGCTGGTGGAGTTCTCGCACAAGATGCAGGAGAAGCGTCCGGTAACCGTCTAGGAGGACGACATGCAGGACTTTCTGTCGATTCGTGATTTCACGCCCGAGCAGATCAAGCACCTGCTCGACCTGGCGATGCGCATCAAGTTGCGTCCGGGTGAGTTCACCGAAACGTTGAAGGGAAAGACGCTGGCGCTGATTTTCGAAAAGCCATCGCTGCGGACGCGAGTGACGTTTGACGTGGGAATCCATCAGTTGGGTGGATTCTCACTGTATCTCTCGCCGGCGGAGATCAACCTGGGGAAGCGCGAGTCGGTGTACGACGTAGCGAAGAACCTGGAGCGTATGGTGCAGGGGATCATGATCCGTACGTTTGCGCACGAGATCGTGGAGAAGATGGCGGAGTACGCGTGTATCCCGATCGTTAACGGCCTTACGGACTACAGCCATCCGTGCCAGGCGATGGCCGATTACCTGACCATGTTCGAGGTGAAGGGGAAGTTGGCCGGGTTGAAGGTGGCCTTTATCGGTGATGGCAACAACGTCGCGCACTCGCTGATGTTCGCCGGAGCGCAACTGGGGGTACACGTCTGGGTGGCTACCCCAGAGGGCTACGAGCCAAGTTCCGACGCGGTGAAATGGGCTCGGGAACGTAGCGCACAAACAGATGGGTCGTGCACGATCACGAACGATGCCGTGAAGGCTGTCGCAAATGCGGATGTGATCTACACCGACGTGTGGGCGAGCATGGGTCAGGAAGCCGAGGCGGAAAAGCGCCGCAAGATCTTCATGCCGTACCAGGTGAATGCGGAGTTATTCGCTCATGCCAAAGACAACGCCATCTTCATGCATTGCCTGCCGGCACACCGGGGCGATGAGGTCACAGATGAGGTGATTGATTCGCGGCATTCAGTGGTGTTCCAGGAGGCTGAGAACCGGCTGCACGCACAGAAAGCGATTCTGCTCGAGTGCATGAAGAGTGTGCCGGTGGGTCATGCGGTGGAGCATGAGGCCATGCACGTGTGATGCAAGGGGATAGGGGATAGCAGTTAGGGGATAGGAAGAGCATGGGCGGACATCAAAACTTAAGTGTTTGGCGGAAAGCAATGGAGTTCGCTAGGGATGTATATCGCGCAACGGAGAAATTCCCTCAGCGAGAGCTCTATTGTCTAGCTAAACAACTAAGGCGCGCGGCTGTGTCTGTGCCCAGCAACATCGCAGAGGGATATGGCAGGAACTCGCGATCTGAGCTGCATCAGTTTGTCGGAATTGCGCGAGGATCACTGGCTGAAGTTGAGACACAACTCGAACTGGCCCAGATGCTCGGATATCTGAGTGACGCCGAGACGAAACTGCTGTTAAACGACGCCGCTGAGATAGGGCGCATGCTTACCGGATTGCGTGAATGGTCCGGAAAGAAAGCGGGGAAGACTAGCCGCTAGCCCCTACCCCCTAGCTGCTTGCGCAATATCATCCATGAGCAGATCGATCTTAATCGCTATCGGTGGTAACTCTCTCATCCGTGCTGGCGAGAAGGGGACCGTCGCGGAGCAGGCTGCGAACGCCCGGCGGACAGCGGCCGGGATTGTCGGCTTGATTCGCGACGGTTTTCGTTTGGTGATCACACACGGAAACGGGCCTCAGGTGGGGGCCGATCTGCTTCGCTCGGAACGCGCGGCGGACCAGGTTCCTCCGCAACCGCTCGATGTGTGTGGCGCCGCCACGCAGGGCGAGATCGGATATCTGCTGATCCAGGCGTTACGGGCTGAATTGGCGGACGCGGGGCTACGTGTGCCAGTCGCGTCGGTAGTTACGCAGTGCGTGGTGAGGGCGGATGATCCGGCCATGCAGAAGCCGTCGAAGCCAATAGGACCGTTTTATTCCAAGCGCGACGCAGAAGCACGGCAGAGAACGCTTGGTTGGCAGATCGTGGAAGATGCCGCCCGAGGATACAGGCGCGTGGTGCCGTCACCTGATCCTATCGACATCGTGGAACTGGAAGTCATCCGCGATCTGGTGAATGACGGTGTGCTGGTGGTTGCGTGCGGTGGCGGCGGAATCCCGGTTGTCGAGGAAGACGGAAAGCTGAAAGGTGTCGAAGCTGTGATCGACAAGGACCGTGCGTCAGCCCTGCTGGCGGCGGAACTAAACGTCGATATCTTCGCGATCTCAACTGACGCGGATTTCGTCTTCACCGATTACAAGAAGGCCACGCAACGTCCGATCTACGCAATGACGGCGTCCGATATACGAAAGCTGCACGAGGCAGGACAGTTTCCGCCGGGGAACATGGGGCCGAAGATCGAGTCGGCGTTGCGGTTCCTAAACGGAGGCGGCAAGGAGGTAATCATTACCTCGTACGAGCACCTTTACAACGCCGTCCGTGGAAGAGAGGGGACGCACATTCTGCCTGACAGCGAATCCAAACGGGTCCAAACATTGAGAGAACAGGAAGAGGTGGCTGCTCATGTCTAGCGCAACCCTCGCTCCCCCGATTTCGCAAGGCTCGAAATTGCGGCACGTCGTGGAGTCGCAACAGTTCACTGTGCCGCTGCTGATGGAGCTGTTCGATCGCACGCGGCAGATGGAGAAGATTGTCGCGCGCGGCGGCACCCTCGATTATCAGAACAAGATCCTCGCCACGCTCTTCTACGAGCCTTCCACGCGCACGCGCTTCTGCTTTGAAGCCGCCATGCACCGGCTGGGCGGCCGGGTGCTTTCGACGGAACATGCGCGGGCGTTCTCGTCGGAAATGGATTGCGAGCAGGTGGAGGATTCGATCCGGATTATCGGCGGCTATTCCGACGTGATCGTGATCCGGCACAACGAAGAGGGAGGCGCCCGGCGCGCGGCGCAGGTGTCGCCGGTTCCGGTGATCAATGCAGGCGACGGCAACGGTGGGCAGCATCCGACGCAGGCGCTGCTGGACCTCTACACAATCTATCGGGAGCGTCCTCTGAACGGTTTAAGCGTAGCGTTTATCGGTGAACTCGACCGCGGACGCACGGCCCGGTCGCTGGCGTATCTGCTGGCGAAGTTCGATCGGGTGAAGATCTTCTTCGTCGCGCCGCCCGAGGTACAGATCAAGCCGGATATTCTCGATTACCTCGACAGGCACGGCGTGCCGTATGAGCTGGAGTCGGAGATCGACCGGGTAGTGGGCGAAGTGGATGTGGTGTACCAGACGCGCATTCGCCCCGATCGCGTTCCAGTGATGCTGGCATTGAAAAAGTTCGCAATCGACGCGAGTGCGCTGGCGCGCATGAAGCCGGATGCGATGATCCTGCACCCACTGCCGAGGACTGTGGAGCTGGACAAAACCGTGGACGACGATCCGCGTGCGCTCTATTTCCGCCAGGCGAAAAACGGACTTTATGTTCGCATGGCTTTACTGACGTTACTGCTTGATAACCAATAAACCCCAGACCCGGCTGCGGCCGGGTTTTTTGCTGTGATTTGCAAGGAATGAAAAATATGCCTACGCTGGAGTACATGACGAAAGTCGCTCGACAGACGAATGACTTCGTAGAGTTGGAAGATAACTACGGAGCACACAACTACAAACCTCTCGATGTGGTGATCGAACGCGCCGAAGGCGTGTGGGTTTACGACGTCGAAGGGAAGAAATATCTCGACTGCCTCGCCTCTTATTCGGCAGTCAACCAGGGACATTGCCATCCCAAAATTCTGCAGACGCTGATCGATCAATCGCATAAGGTGACGCTGACTTCGCGTGCGTTCCGCAACGATCAACTCGGGCTGCTCTACAAAGAACTGCACGACCTGACCGGGTTCGACATGGCATTGCCCATGAACTCGGGAGCGGAAGCCGTGGAGACGGCGGTGAAGACTGCCCGCAAGTGGGGATACTTCGTGAAGGGCATCCCCGAAGGCAAAGCGGAGATCATCGTCTGTGCGAACAACTTCCACGGACGTACCGTGACGGTGGTCAGTTTCTCGACCGACGAGCAATACCGTCGCGGGTTCGGTCCGTTCACGCCGGGCTTCAAGGTGATCCCGTTTGGCGATGCGAAAGCCCTGCGCGACGCCATTACTCCCAACACTTGTGCGTTCCTGGTGGAGCCTATACAGGGCGAGGCCGGCATCATCATTCCTCCTGCGGGATTCCTGAAGGAAGCTGCCCAGATCTGCCGCGAGAACAAGGTGCTGCTGATGACCGACGAAATCCAGTCGGGCCTTGGCCGGACAGGGAAGCTGTTTGCCTACATGCACGAGGGGATCAAGCCGGATGTGCTGATCATTGGCAAGGCGCTCGCCGGAGGCTTCTACCCGGTGTCGGCGGTGCTGTCGTCGAAAGAGATCCTTGGCGTGTATCAACCGGGCGACCACGGGTCGACCTTTGGAGGCAATCCGCTCGGCTGTGCGGTCGCAAGAACCGCATTGAGAGTTCTTATCGACGAAAAGATGGTCGATCGCTCGGCCGAGTTGGGCGGCTACTTCCTGGCTAAGCTGAAGACGCTCCGTAGCCCTGAGTTGAAGGAAGTCCGCGGGATTGGCCTGTGGATCGGTATCGAGATGAAGGGCGCGGCACGGCCTTACTGCGAGGCTCTCAAGCAGGAAGGCGTGTTGTGCAAGGAGACGCACGACCACGTGATCCGGATCGCTCCTCCGCTGGTGATTACCCGCGAAGAGATCGATTGGGCATTCGAGCGCGTCAAGAAAGTGATAGAGAAGTAGCTTTCATTGACTTGTCGGGCCGGCGCTGCGGCGTCGGCCTTTTCTTTTGGGCGCAAGGATCGGATATCGAGCAGTCGAGCCGGGGCCTAGTATCGCCACATCGGAGGGAACTATGATGGTGGTACTGGAACTCAAGGCTGGCGGCGAAGTGGGGAAGAAGCCGGAAAACTCGGTCAACGATGCGGCCTGGCGGGCGGTGCTAGAGCGAGACCGTCGCTACGACGGCATGTTCGTGTACGCCGTGAAGTCAACTGGCGTGTATTGCCGGCCATCGTGCCCGTCGCGGCGTCCGCGTCGCGAGATGGTGGAGTTCTTCGAGCGCACTCAAGACGCCGAGGCTGCCGGGTTCCGGTCGTGCCTGCGTTGCCGTCCTAATAACCTGAATGGCCAACGCGAGATGCCGCAGGTGATCACGCGGGTGTGCCGGTTTATTGATGAGATCGTCGAGGAAGGGCCAACACTGGATCGGCTGGCGGAAGTGGCAGGGGTGAGCCCGTTCCACTTGCAACGTTCGTTCAAGAGCACGCTGGGGATATCGCCGCGACAGTACGCGGAGTTGAAACGGTTCCTGAAGTTCAAGTCGCGCCTGCAGGAAGGCGATGATGTGACGACCGCGATGTACGAGGCGGGATTCAATTCGCCGAGCCGTTTGTATGAGCGGTCCACGTCGTCATTGGGGATGAAGCCATCGGTCTATAAGGCCGGCGCTCCGGGGCAGAGAATCCGCTACGCTCTGGCGGATTCATCGCTCGGACGGGTGCTGGTGGCGTCGACCGACAAAGGTGTTTGCGCTGTAAGAATCGGCGATTCCGACAAAGCGTTGGAGGCGATTCTCCGCGATGAGTTCTCCCGCGCGGAATTGATGCGCGACGATGATGAACTGGCCGCCGTGGTGCGCGACATCGTGAACGCCGCGGAAGGGAACGGACTGCGGCGCGAGATTCCACTCGACATCCAGCACACAGCGTTTCAGTGGAAGGTGTGGCAGGCGTTGAGGAAGATCGCGCTCGGCGAAACACGCAGTTACCAGGAGATCGCAAAGGCGATTGGTGAGCCCAAGGCGGTGCGTGCGGTGGCGAATGCGTGTGCATCGAATCCGGTGGCGCTGGTAATTCCGTGCCATCGCGTAGTACGGACCAATGGCGATCTTGGCGGATATCGCTGGGGCGCGGAGCGGAAAAAGAAACTGCTGGAGAAAGAAAAACAGTGGAAGTAATCGTCTATACCTCGGCGTCGTGCTCGGCGTGCCGTACCGTTAAAGAGTTTCTGTCTATGCATCACGTGGATTTTGAAGAACGCAGTCTTCAGCAGCCTGAACACCTGGAGGAATTGGGCGAGAAGTACGGGGCGTACTCAGCGCCGTCGGTGGTTGTCGATGGAGAACTGGTCGAAGGCGGATTGCCGGAGATCGCGGCGGCTGTGGGAGTGGAACTTTAACTCGTTCTCCGCGAGGGCTCGTCGAGTCCCGTGATCCTCAATCCCGCGCTGTGCGACTTGTGCCGGATATTGAGCGTAATCAGCAGGGCAGTGATCTGCTCCACGATGTGAGCATTCTCCAGCGCGCCACCATCGAGAGCACGCAATCCCGGAATCTTGTGGACAAGGTCGGTTACGACTTGCCGCGCATTGGTATCGTCGGTGCAGATGATGACATCGCACTCGAGCGTTCGATCATCGTTCAGCAAGTCGGCAGAAACGTTCTGGAAGGCTGCGACGACGGCGATTCCGGCCGGCAACAGGTTCTGAGCTTGTTGCGCCGCGGAGCCATCCCAAACGCCGATAGTTTGGGTGACTTTGCCCCCAACCGCTGTTGCAAGCGGTACGGTGGCATCGATGACGATAGCACCCGGTTTGAGGGCGGGCTTGATGTGACGGACCGTCGCGGCGTGAGCCTGGAACGGTACGGTGAGGACGACGACGTCGGCCCCGGCGACCGCCTGCTGATTTTCGGCGCCGCTGATCTGCGATCCGCCGACTTCCTTCTGTAATTTCTCTGCGGCTGCAAGGGCGCGCTGCTCGTCACGCGAGCCGATTACGACGTGTTCTCCGGAACGTGCCCAGCGGAGCGCGAGGCCGTATCCTTCCGATCCAGTGCCGCCGACAATTGCGATCTTCATTGTGCGATGGCGTCCATTACAGCAGGTCGCGGCGTGATTTGGGAATACGTTGTATTGCGCTGCGCGGGCGTGCGTCCTAACTCGCGAATCCGCTCATCGAACTGCTCGGGGCTCAGGTACTGGCCGAAGCTTGCGCCCGCTGTGCGCGAAATATTTTCTTCCATCAGGGTGCCACCGTGATCGTTCGCTCCGGCCTGGAAGCACTGCTGCGACATCTCGCGTGGCATCTTCACCCACGATACTTGGATGTTATTGATGGCCCCGGCCAGCAAAACGCGCGCCAGTGCATGAATGCGGATATGTTCTTCCGGCGTTGGACCGGGCCGCGAATGGCCTTCCAGAAAGAGGCGGGTATTGTTGTGAATGAAGCCGAGGGGCACGAATTCGGTAAAGCCTCCGGTGTCGGATTGAATGCTGCGGAACATCAGCAATTGATCGACCCAGTGCTCGGGCTTTTCAACATGGCCATACATCATTGTGCTGGTGGTGCGGATGCCGCACTCGTGCGCGGTGCGGATGATCTCTTCCCACGATTCGGCATTCAGTTTGTACTTCGAAATGAGTGAGCGGACGTCGTCGTGAAGTATTTCGGCTGCGGTGCCGGGCATCGTGTCTAGTCCGTTATCGCGGAGCATGGAGAGGTAATCCCGTAAGTCCATGCCGGTGAGTTGCACGCCGTAAGTGATCTCCATGGGCGAAAACGCGTGGATGTGCATCTTCGGCAGCGCACTCTTGATTGCCCGGAGGACGTCGCGATAGTAGAACGGCGGCAGATTGCGCGGTAGCCCACCCTGGATGCAGACCTCGGTTGCTCCGAGTTCCCATGCCTCCATTGCCTTTTCGGCGACCTGCTCGGGCGTGAAGGAGTTGGCTTCCGGATGATTTGGGCCGTGGTGGAAGGCGCAGAACTTGCAGCCGACAAAGCACACATTCGTGAAGTTGATGTTGCGGTTCACGACGTAGGTGATCTTGTCTCCTACGAGGCGCTCGCGAAGGATGTCGGCCACGGCGGCAAGGGCGAGCAGTTCGTCACCGGTGGTCTGGGCCAGCGCCAGGCAGTCTTCGCGGCTGAGAGTTGAGCCGTTTGAGCACTCCAGTAGTCGCTCGAGAGGCTGGCGGACCTGCGGCGAAATATGGGGAGAGAGCTGGTTCCAAACTGCGGTCGAATTCCAGGGATGGGGAAGAATCTGCATTAGGGCCTCAACGAAACATGTCACGCTCAGCGGGGCGAATCAGGTCGCGTGCACGGCCGCGTCCCGGACGAAACGCGTAACCTCGAATGATACACGCTGGAATGCGGGTGAGCTTTCCGCAAGCCAGTCCGGCCATTCCGGCCAACTCGTCGGCCACAGCTTCCAAGGTAACCTTCAGCTTGTAACCGTAAGGGTCGCGAGCGCCACGGGAATCGCGGAACGCTCGCATGCCGGCAAGTCCGATGGCTACTTCGGCAAGACCTTCGCGCCAGGCGCGGCCGAAACTATCGGAGATGATGACGGGCACAGGAAACCCGAGATGGCGTTTCAAAGCGCGGTAAAGCTTCTGGGCCGACTGGTCGGGATCACGAGGAAGCAGGACCACACTATGACCGCCGTCCACGTTCGAGGCGTCCACGCCGCTGTTCGCGCAAACAAAGCCGTGTGGTGTTTCTGTGATCGTGACGCCATGACCGCGCTTCACGATTCGGCGGGAGTCGTCGGTGGCGAGTTGGGTGATGCGTGGGTCTAGATTGAATTTCGTCGCCCATTGGACGGCTTCGCGCGATGGCTTCACAGACGCGAGCGGTATTATCTGGCCTTCCGCTTTCGAAATGATTTTGTGCGTGATGACGAGAATGTCGCCCGAAAGCAGTTTGCGTCGCCTCGCCTGAAGCGCACTCAGGATAAGTTCTGGAATGTCGGCTCCCGGGCGAACTTCGCCGATTCCCTCGACCGGAATGGCACGAAGCTCAGGCATAAGCCTCGCCTTTCACGTTCCACTCCAGAAGAAGTCGTTGCGCGCGTGAGCGGACAGGCTTTGTCATCAGGAGAGACACGTCTTCAGGGCGGTCGATATCGAGTCCGATGCCCGGGAAGTCGCGGACGATTACCTCATGTCCGGTTGCGCGGGCTGCAGCAAGATGGGGAAGGAAGCTGTCGTTGCCGAACTTGAGCGGGATCAGGTCGGCTGGACGGCGCAGGATTCCGTTCGTGCCGCGCTGGTCGTGAGCCGGGGCGATTACGCAGCCGCGCATCGGCTTAAGTGTGAGGAGATTGCTAACTTCGTCGCTGGTGATGAGAGGGATGTCGGCGGGGAAGACAAGGGTGAAGTCCGAGCCCATATTGAGGCAGAAAGACGTAGCCATAGCAATGGCTTCGGTTTCGCCCGCCTGCAAGTCGTCGATGATGATGGTGAACTTCCGTGCTTTTGCCTGCTGAGAAGCCCAGGGGTCTCCGCTTACAACCGCGACACCGGGATCAGCGGCAAACGGAGCGAGAGCGTCGAAAACGTCTTCCACCATGGAACGCGCGAGAGAAGTTCTTTGTTCCGGCGCCAGGCATGGTGACAGACGCTGCTTAGCGTTCTGCAGGTCTTTCACCGGCACCAGGATCACTGGACCGCCTCATGGTGTCGCGCCAGGGTTACATCAAGAGCAAAGCGTGCCAGCGCCGTCTTGTCCTGGTCCGTCCGCATGACAGTGTTGGTGAACGCGGCCCGGACACCGTGTCCTTCGATGTGATGGCGTTCTTCGCGATCTGCTTCGTCGGCAATCACGAGGTCGACGAAATCGCGGTATGCCTGCGCGATGCCGTCGGGAGAGACCGGCCATTTGCGCATGCTCATGAGTTGGGCCGCCGGCCCGCTGACTGCTTGTCCGGCAACAATCGGACTGATCGCGGCGATGGGAGCCGTACAGTTCCGCAGTACGTCACGAACACCCGGAAGAGCGAGAATTGGGCCGATGCTGGTGACCGGGTTACTGGGTGCAAGGAAGACGGCTTCCGCGCGGGTGATCGCTTCGAGCACTCCGGGAGCGGTCTGGGCTTTGTCGATACCTTCGAACTTTACATCGGTCGCTTCGGCCTGATGGCGGTCACGAACGAAGTACTCCTGGAAATTGAGGTTGCTATTCCGGGTGCTGACGCGTGTTTCCACGTGGTCGTTGGTCATTGGCAGAACGCTGACTTTTACGCTCAAGGCTCGACAAAGTTCCGCGGTAACTTCCGAGAGCGACTTGCCTTGAGACATGAGTTCGCTGCGGCGGATGTGAGTGGCAAGATCCAAATCGCCGAGCTGAAACCAGGAAGGTGCCCCGAGGCTGCGCATGCGGTCCAGGCAGCGGAACGATTCATCAGCCAGGCCCCAGCCGCGCTCGGGACTGAGTTGTCCAGCCAGCGCATACATTACGGAGTCCACATCGGGCGAGACGTGCAGGCCCCACCAGGTGAGATCGTCGCCGGTATTGACGATGACGGTGAGTCGTTCGGCGGGAACAACCTGCGCGAGTCCCCATACAAATTTCGCCCCGCCGGTGCCGCCTGTAAGTACAGTGATCATTCGAAGTTATCCGATAAACCTCTGATTATGACGTGCTGACGGCATTCTGCAAAGTTCCCCGAAGCCCATCCGTCACGCCGAGGTTACGCAAATGCGCGGCTGCTTTGGGCGAACGCTGGATAGCGCCCGCGAGAAACTCGGGATACACAGGCAGACGTTGCTTCAGTTCCAATCCGGCTGCCTCCGTTTTCTCCCGTAAGTCGAGCAGATGAGGCCACGGAGCCTCTGGGTTAATGAAATCCGGCGTAAGAGGCGAGATACCGCCCCAGTCATTGATGCCGGCGTCGAGCAGACGCGGGTAGTCGGCCGAGGATAGGTTCGGCGGCGCCTGAATGTTCATATCCGGCAGCAGAAGCCGAGCTACAGCCAGCGTGCGCAGCATGTCGTCCATAGTTGGTTCAGGCCAGCCCGCCATCGGGATCGCAGGCTTCCTGCGAAAATTCTGGATAATGATTTCCTGAATATGACCGTATCGCTCGTGAAGGTCGCGGATGGCGAGTAGGGAATCCACACGGTCTTCGAGGGTTTCGCCAATACCAATGAGGATGCCGGTCGTAAACGGTATGCCCAGCTTGCCAGCCTCCTCGATCACTGCAAGCCGCTTGGAGGGGACTTTGTCGATGGCGTGTACATGCGCCGACAGCGCGGCATTGGTGCTCTCAAGCATCAAGCCGATGCTTGGGGACACTTCGCGCAGCCGCTTGAGCCATTCCGCGCTCATCAGGCCGGGATTCGCGTGTGGAATCAGCCGCGTCTCCCGAAGCACCAGTTCGCACATTGCTTCGAGGTAATGGAGCGTCGATCGATACCCAAGGTGTTGCAGGGTGTCCTGCATTTCGGGGAAGAGCGCTTCCGGCTTGTCTCCCAGGCTGAACAGAGCCTCGGTGCAACCGAGGGCCTCGCCTCGCCGCGCGACGTCCAGTACTTCATCTGGCGTCATGGTGTGGGCGCCGGGTTCGCCAGGGTCGCGACGAAAGGCGCAGTAACCGCAGTAATCGCGGCAGAGATTCGTGAGCGGCAGGAAGACTTTCCGCGAGTACGTAACAGTGCTGCCCTTGTGCTGCCGGCGGAGATGCTGGGCGGCGCTGAGTAGCGAAGGGAGATCTTGGCCAGAACACTGAAATAAGGAAAGTGCGTTCGACCGCGAGAGGGGCAGAATGGCAGCTAGGTCGGCCAGCAGATCGGAAATACTGGTTGCCACATGCCTCATCTGATACAGCCTACACGAGCCGAAAGGATTGCGTACTTAATGCAGAATTCGAATCTTGTTGTGATTACAGGCGGCCCAGGGTCGGGCAAGACGCGTGTTCTAGAAGCATTGCGGGACCGCGGTTACATATGCAGTGATGAGGTGGCAAGACGGATCATTCAACAGCAGGTGTTACAGGGAGGCGACGCTTTGCCATGGGCAAATCGTGAACGATATACGCAATTGATGCTAGACGGATCAATTCTAGCCTTTCAGAAACATGCGGATTCGAACGAAATAACATTCTTCGACAGGGGCATACCCGACACCCTGTGTTACGCGCGGTTGATTGGATTTCCGAATGACGAGATGGTTCGAAGCGCCTGTAGAAATTATCGCTATCGCCATCAGGTCTTCTTCGCGCCGCCCTGGCAGGAAATCTACACAACGGATGCGGAGCGAAAGCAGGATTTCGAGGTGGCGGTCCGAACGGCAGAATTGATGGTCAAAGTCTACCGAGAATGCGGGTACGAGATCGTTGATCTTCCCATGGCGATTCCCGAGGTGCGGGCAGAATTTATCGTACGGCGGCTTGAGGCTGGCTAACTGACGTCTTTTGACTTGTGCTCCGCCAATGAACATAATCTTGCGCATGGACCTGTACGAAGAGATCGTAAAACTTCGGCGTGAAGGGCATCGTGGCGCGCTGGCGACGATCATCAATGTGCGCGGGTCCATTCCGTCGTTCAACACGGCGAAGATGCTGGTGCGCGATGACGGCTCAATCGTAGGTACGATTGGCGGCGGTTGCGTGGAAGCCGACGTCTGGCAGGCCGCCCGCGAAGTGATGGAACAGGAAAAGCCCCGGACGCTGACGTTCAACCTCAACCAGAATCCCAGCTACGATACCGGCCTGGTTTGCGGAGGAACGCTGGAGGTTTATGTGGAACCCATCCTGCCGATCCCTGTTCTGTACCTGTTCGGTGCAGGTCATGTTGCGCATGCCATATACAAAGTAGCCAGGGTCGCCGGATTTGACGTCGTAGTTTCGGATGACCGCGATGCCTACGCCAATCGGGAGCGGTTTCCTGAAGCGCGGGATGTGATTGCCGAGGACTTCGACCTTGCGACCTCCAAGCTCAACCCGAACGACAGCGAGTACGTGGTGATCGTCACCCGTGGCCATCGCGACGACATGCGCATCCTCCGTTGGGCTGTGCAGACACAGGCCCGCTACGTGGGAATGATCGGTTCCAGGAGGAAGGTGATTTCCATTTACAAGGAACTGGAAAAGGAAGGCCTTCCCGCCCGGGTGTTTGAGCGCGTGTCAGCCCCGATCGGGCTGGAAATTGGCGCGGTTACCCCGGAGGAGATCGCGGTCTCTGTTGTGGCAGAGATGATTGCCTGCAAACGCAATGCAGATGTAAAGCAGTTCCAAAAGCGGCAGATGCCCTCCGCACGACTGGAAACTCACTAGAAAATTGCCGCCGTACGCCCACCCCAGCGCCGCTAACCTTTTGCTCGAGACGAAGTCATAAGGCCGGAGGATCTTCGTGCGTAAGCTCGTTGCACTGCTGTTCTTCTCAGCTAGTCTTTTTGCCCAGACGATTCCTGTGCCTGAGGGCAAACCGATCATGCTTGACGGCAAGATTAGCCGGTCGGAATGGTCAGACGCCAAAGAACTTCGCCTGGGCACCGCTGTCCGGCTCTTGTGCAAGCAAAACAACCATGATGTCCTGATGGCAATTGAGTTCGTGAATTCGCCGACCGGGACGGTAGACCTGTACCTCTCGGCAAGTGGGAGTCTTTACGACCTGCACGCGTCGGCGAAATTAGGTGAACGTAAGCTGGTGAACGGCGTGTGGCCAGAAGAATGGAATTGGTGGAACAACGAGCAATGGGTAGCCAACGTCAGCCGTCCGGACGATTGGGGCAAGCGCACCTTCAAGGATGAAAAGGTTCGCGAATTCCAGATATCCCGAAGCCGGTTTCCGGGGAAGAGTTGGAAAGTCTTCTTCGAGTGGATGACCCCGGCGGAATCTGGTTGGAAGACCACGCCATTTCCGCCGGAAGCAAACAATCGTTCGGACAAAAACTGGCTCGTCCTTCAACTCGATTGAACTGATGTCCGTGCTCCCGCCCGGTTCGCTTCCACCAGCGCCGGTACAGCCGAACGCCGCAAGTGCTCTGGTTTATAATAGGCAATTCGCCCATAAACATTGGAGTTTTCCAGAAATGATCAGGTTCCTGCAGAGTTCCGGCAAAGCCAAGAAAGTTATCCTTGGCGGCCTCTTGTTAATCATTTGCGGTGCGATGGTGATCACCCTCGTGCCCGGCGGCATGCTTGGTGATGCGTTTGGTTTCGGCGGCGTGGAAGGCGGCGTTCTCGCCAAGATCGGCGCCCAGGAAGTGACGGTTGCGGAAGTAGACGCAACGGCTCGCCGCATGGGACGCCAGCAGTTTGGCGGACGCTCCGTGCCCTCGGCACTGCTCCCGATGTTGCGCCAGAGCGCGGCGGAGCAGTTGGTCACCCAGAAAGCGCTTCTCGCGGAAGCCGAACACATGGGATTGAAGGTCACCAGCCAGGAACTACAGCAGGCACTGTCACGCGGCCAGATTGGGCAGTATCTCTTTCCCAATGGTCAGTTCGTTGGCGAGCAGCAGTACGAGATGTTCGTGAACCAGCAGTTCCAGTTGACCATTCCTCAGTTTGAGCAACTGGTGAAGAATGACCTGCTCCTGAACAAGCTTCGCCTGGCCGTGGAAGGTCCAGTGGCGGTTTCCAAGTCAGATGTCGAAGAGGAATACCGGCGGCAAAACACGAAAGTAAAGCTCGAGTATGCGACGCTTTCGCTCGAAGATGTAATGAAGCAGGTAAAGCCGACGGAAGCGGACCTGAAGTCTTACTACGAGTCGCACAAAGAGTCGTACGCGAATTCGATCCCGGAAAAGCGCCAGGTGAAATATGCCGTCGTTGACACCGCGCAGATTGCCAACCAGGTTCAGGTGACCCAGGCCGACTTGCAGCGCTATTACCGGGACAACCAGGACTTGTACCGCGTCCCCGAGCAGGTCAATGTTCGCCACATCCTGATCAAGACTCCGTTGCCGGGGCCCGATGGCAAGACCGACGATAACGCGGTCAAAGCCGCGAAACAGAAGGCCGAAGATGTTCTCAGCAAGATTAAGGCGGGGGGTAACTTCGCCGACCTTGCGAAGAAGAATTCGGAAGATGAAGGCAGCGCGAAGAACGGTGGCGACCTGGGATGGATCAACCGCGGACAAACCGTGCCCGAGTTTGAGAAGGTCGCGTTCTCGCTGAAGAAAGGCGAGACGAGTGGGCTGGTCCAAAGCAGCTACGGGTTTCACATCATCCAATTGATCGACCGTCACGATGCCCATGTGAAATCGCTGGACGAAGTGAAGGCTCAAATCGAGCCGATCCTGCGTCAGCAGAAGGCAGCCGATGCCGCCGAGAATTCCGCAAATCAGTTGCTATCTCAAGCCAAGGCCCAGGGACTGGAGAAGGCTGCACAGGCGAAAGGGCTGGAGGTTATCACCAGCAACCTGATCACCCGTACGGATACCCTGCCCGGCGTCGGTACCGCACCACAGTTGATGGACGCCATCTTCAGCGCAGCTCCGAAGGGTGCGCCTGAGATGATCGCGACCCCACAGGGCAGCGTGGTGTTCCAGGTGACCGAGGTGAAGCCGCCCGCGACCCCGAGTTTCGATGAAATCCGAGCGCGGGTTGAATCTGAGTACAAGAGCGACAAGGCACAGCAACTGCTGGCTCAGAGGACGATGGAACTGTCCGAAAAGGCCAAGGCCGAGCACAGCGTGAAGAAGGCGGCCCAGCAGGTCGGTGCCAATTTCAAGACCTCGGACTTCGTTTCCCCGAGCAGTCAGGTTCCGGATCTTGGCAGAATGGCCGATGCGGCGTCCGTGGCGTTCTCGCTGAAGAATGGCGAAGTCAGCGGCCCGATCAACACCGGCCGTGGTGGCGCAGTGCTGATGGTGGTGGACAAGCAAGAGCCTACCGCCGAGGAACTGGCCAAGGGTAACGAGCAGATCCGTCAGGCGCTGCTCGAGCGCAAGCGTGCGGAGGTCTTCCAGGTCTTTGCCGCCGGACTGCGGCAGCGTCTGGAGAGCGACAAGAAAATCCGCAAGAACCAGAAGGAATGGAACCGCATCATGAGCGCGAGTTCCGAACTGCCGGGTCAGTAAACGGGACAATAAAAAACGCCGGCGGATGATTGAAAAATCCGCCGGTGCTAGCATCCAACCAACATGCAGGAACGTGCCTCCGGCATTCTTTTACATCCGAGTTGTTTTCCTTCACGCGGCGGCATCGGCGACTTCGGGCCCGCCGCGTACGATTTTGTAGACTTCCTCACTGAGGCCAAACAAAGCCTGTGGCAGATCCTGCCGCTTGCTCCCGTGGGATACGGCAACTCTCCTTATTCGGGGCTTTCGGCGTTCGCCGGCAATCCTTTCCTCATCAGCCTGGACAGGCTGGCGGAGCGCGGGTGGATTAGTCCGGATAAAGTCGCCTCACTGCCCGATGGCGTGAACCCGGTCGATTTCGAAGATGTACGGGCGAAGAAGTTCCCCCTCCTGCAGGAAGCAGCGCGCACATTCTTGAAGAAAGCCGATCCAGAGGCAAAGGAACGGTACGAGAAGTTCAGTTGGCTGAATGGCTGGTGGCTCGAAGACTTCGTGTTGTTCGCCGTGCTTCGGAGACGCTTCAAGGGTGTCTCGTGGAACGAGTGGCCCAAAGGTATAGCCAGTCGCGAGCCCAATGCCCTTGATGAAGTCCGCAAAGAGCTGGGTGACGAAGTCGACGTCAGCCGTGTCATTCAGTTCTTCTTCTTCGAACAGTGGCGCGCTCTGCATGAAGAATGCCGCAGCCGGGGCATTCGCGTCGTAGGCGATATTGCCATTTTTGTCAGCTATGACAGCTCCGACGTCTGGGCGCATCCGGAACTGTTTCGCCTAAAAGAAGACCTCTCTCCTGAGGTGGTGGCGGGTGTACCTCCGGACTATTTCAGCAAAACCGGCCAGCGGTGGGGGAACCCGCTCTACCGGTGGGATGAGCTCGCAGCTCGCCGGTATGAGTGGTGGATCAGGAGAATGCAGTTTGCGCTGCAAACTTGCGACATCGTCCGGATCGACCACTTTCGCGGATTTGAGTCCTATTGGGAGATCCCAGCCGAAGAAGAGACCGCGATTCGAGGGCAGTGGGTGAAGGGGCCAGGCGAGCACTTCTTCCAGGTGCTAAGGGAAGACCTGGGCGAACTGCCGCTGATTGCCGAGGACCTCGGCATGATTACGGACGAAGTGGTCGCGTTACGTGAGCGTCTCGGCATTCCCGGCATGAAGGTCCTGCAATTCGGATTCAACGATGCCGGTGCGCATATCCATCTGCCGCACCGGGTTGTGGAGAATACCGTGATTTACACGGGAACCCACGACAACGATACGAGCGTCGGTTGGTATGAGAGTTCGAGCGAAACCGCCCGTAAGGCTGCACAAGCGTATTTCGGATGTCCACAGGATGGTATGCATTGGGCAATGGTTCGAGCCGCTGAAACGTCGGTCGCGCGCCAGTGCATCATCCCTTTGCAGGATCTACTCGGGCTCGACAGCAATTCGCGGATGAACATTCCCAGTCATCCCGAAGGGAACTGGACGTGGCGCTATCAGCCGGAAGTGCTTACGACGGATCTTGCACACAAACTCGCGGAGATAACCGAGGTGACGGATAGGGTTCCGTCAGGATTTGGCGAGAAGAGCAACCGGGAAGTCGGCGAAAACTTCGCGGCATAGAAGGTGACCGTCTGAGATTTCGACAGGTTTGCCGGTCAGCACGTTTGTGAGTGTGCCAGCCTCACCGGGAACCTCAATAACACAATCGCGCCAGACGTCGCTTCCGATCGGTGGCGCGACGTTTCCTTTCATCAACGTGTAAGCGAACCGAGGTACGGCCGCAATCACCATTTGCGACTCAAGCCGACGGGCAAAGGAGATCACGTGTTCCCGCACCCCTCCGGCCGCGAAAAGCGGGGCGTAGTCACCGCGACGGAACAGGTCCCGGTTCTCCCGACGGAAACGCAGCGCCCGAAGGGTCAACCACAACTTTGCGCGGTCGCTGGTGAGGTTTGTTGCGATCTCCCGGCAAAGAGACGCGTTTTCATCCACAGAGCGGGTGTGGACTAAGTCCCCGAGGAGCTGCTGGCGGGTGTCGTAATCGACGGGCCGTCGATTATCGGGATCCACGAGGCTGAAGTCATAAAGCTCAGTGCCACGATAAATATCGGGAACGCCCGGCGAGGCGATTTTCAGAAGTACCTGGGCCAGGCTGTTGATGCATCCGAAATATTGCACCGGCCTGATAAAAGTCTCGAACTGTTGAAGAAACGGGTTGGGACGCTTCGATGTGCCGGGTGCAAGAATATGGGTGATGAAAGTTGTCAGTGAGTCCACGTATTCCGGGTTTTGACTGATCCAACTCAGGTTGACCTTGGCCTCGTGTATGGCCTTGGTCATGTACGCCTGGATGCGTTCGATGAACCCCTTCCGCGCAGACTCTGTCTGCCCTTCCAGCGGCCACGTGCCAACGAGCGTCTGGTATAGAAAGTATTCTTCGTTTGCGTCCGGCACTGAGCGCCCGTCGGAGAGCGTGCGTTTCTTGGCGCGGTTCGCGCGACGCCAGCGCGTTACCTGCGAAGACCACACCTTCGGCATTTCGGAAAGCACGTTTAGGCGTGCCCGTATGTCTTCGCTTCTCTTACTGTCGTGCGTGGACGTCCCGAGCATCGAGTACGGCCAGTCGTGCAGCCGTTCGATGTTGCTGTTATGAAACTCTTCGAGTGAGATCCCAAACTGTGCGGGAGATCCGCCAACTTCATTGGCCGAGATAAAGCGCGAATAGACGTAGCACGCTGTGTCTTCCAGTCCTTTTGCCATCACCGGGCCAGACAGTTGCTGGAACTTCAAGGCGAAGCGGAGCCGCTTGCGGTATTGGTCCGAATTGAAGTTGCCATTCTCGGATTCGAGCAGCAATACGCTTCGGAGAAAATCGAACGGAACGGGGTTGTCATTCTGGTTGCGACGCTTGGCACGAGTGATGGCTTCTGCAATGTATCCGCGATCACGGTCGCTGACCGTTCCTCGCGCATCGATATATGTGCGATAGATGGGGAAGCAGGCGATGGTCTCCCGGATAGCTTCTTTGAGCAGGGCCCGGGTTATGTCGCGTGCACGGCGGTCAGTGTTGGCGATGTCCTGCAGCAGATGGGTCAGCACGGTGAGTTCACTCGAAAGCGAAGTCTGCATGATCATCTTTTTGCTTTCATAAATCACGGTGCCGATATTGACCGGGCCGCCGATGAACCGGTGATAAAGCAGGGTGAAGAAGCGCTGGGTTCGGGAGTTGATGAAGACGTGGTTCAGCGAATTGCCGAATTCGTATCCGACCGTCCCGTCAACCGGCCAGTCCGGCGGAAGGTGTTCGCCATGTTCCAGAATCTTTTCGACCAATACGAAAAGCGGTGCTTGCTGGGCCAGCGAACGCGAACCGAAGAGTGAGACGACGTCCTCTTCAATTCCGTTCGGCGAAACGGCTCCGGAAGGCTGTGGGCCGCAGCAATGGCTAGCCGCGTAGAGCATCTGGATTTGCGTGAAGTACTGCACTGGATTGAAGAGACCGTCGGGGTGATCAAGCCGTAACCCATCGATGGATCCGTCGGCAAGCATCTGCCGTATCAACTTGTGCGTTTCGGCGAAGACAGTCGGGTTTTCCATCCGCAACCCGACGAGGTCGTTCACATCGAAGAAGCGCCGGTAGTTGATCTCTTCGGCTGATACGCGCCAGTGGGCGAGTCGGTATGCCTGCGCCTCCAGGATGCGATGCAGTGCGTCAAAACTGCGTGGATCGCCAGGTGAACCGTTCAAAGTTTGGAGCACCTTTTGGATTAAGCCACGGAACCCCTCCGAGCGCGCATAGATGCTTGCCAACTCCTGCTTCAGTTCGGGAATGCGTCGCTGCCGATCGGTAACTTCCGCAGCGTCCGTGCTTGTATGGGCAGCCAACAGCCGGAATCCGCGAAGTACCGCGACCAGTTCCGGGTATTCGGTTTCGCGCCACGTTGTGTCATCACGGAAGGATTGCAGATCGCCGACAGCGTCGAAAAGCATGGGGTACGTGGCCGGATCGATGGGGAAGTGCTTGTCGTAGTACGCGATGAAGAACGATCCAGCCTCGAAGTTCAGGCGCAGGTTGCCACTTTCGAGTTCGTCCCCATAGGCGGCGCCGAGTACCGGTAGCAGCACCTTGCCGCGAAGGTCCTGTTTTAACGGCGTCCAGTCGATATCGAAGAACTCGGCGTGCGCGGACGCCTGGCCGTTTTCGAGCACGTCCTGCCACCATGGGTTGGTGCCGTGTCCTACACCCATGTGGTTGGGAACGATGTCGAGGATCAGACCCATACCGAGCGACTTCAAATCGCGAACGAAGGCAGCAAACTCCGCCGGTGTCCCTATCTCCGGATTGATCTCATTGTGGTTGGTAATGTCGTAGCCGTGTTGGCTTCCCGCTCGCGCCCTCAATATAGGCGATGCATAACAGTGCGAGACTCCCAGCGCATGCAAATAGGGAAGGAGTCTGCGTGCATCTTCGAATGTGAATCCAGCATTGAATTGCAGACGGTAGGTGCTAACCGGCCGCTTAACGTCTTTTCCGGAGCAAAGCCCATCAAGGCAGGTCGCAAGTTGTTGATTTTCAACGATTGGGGCACCAATCGGAGCTCGCATCGAGCGATTAGATGCGCAGCGATTCTGGCGTGTGGTCTCTTACGTTCTATGCGCCGGGGCTCTCTGCAGTATCCAGACCGGCGACATGGAAATACTGCCGCATGGCTTCGCCGATCTCCTGGAGTTCGTCCTGTGAGAGCAGCTGCTGCATGGCTTCGAACAGCGAGCGCTCCTCCTTTCGGACGTGTTCACTCAAACTGGCACTGAACACCTGTAGATCTGTCACAGTGAATTGCCGTGCCCGTGCCCTTTCGACGTTGCGCCGGATTAACGTGTGCTCAATACGAAGTTCATCCACAAGCTGCTGCAGGTCCTCGTACTTGTCTGCAATTGGGAACAGGAACTTCTCCTCCGCGACGAAATGAAACCCGATCTCCCGGTCAAACGCCTGTACGATCTCCAACTCCCACGGGTGTACATCGGGAGTATCACCGGCTTGATCGAAGGCACGTCCGATGCGCACGCAGAGCGCCAGGGCGTGCTGATGCTGGTGCGAAAGGGGAACCAGGTTCTTGTCGCGACGCATCGGAGTATTATGCCTGTCTGACCGCTCTTTACGAAATTGCAGGCGGCGTTGACAATAGAATGTTTGCGCCACCGGGGTGCAGGTTTTCTGTGAGCCGGTGCAAAATTCCTTTGCTTTTCTGGAGAGACCGATGCCCGCAAGCGGCGAACTGATCCGCATGATGAATTACGTTGACGACATTACTACCACCCTTCGCCGTATCAGCGGCACCACGGCGCTGCTCACCGACGATGAACGCAAGCGCCTCGCCGATTACATGCGGCAGTCTGTTTCCCGTTACCAGGAAATCATCCAGAAAGTCGAACAACCGAAGTAATGGGGGAAGTACGGACCATCGCCGTCATGGGCGCTGGAATCATGGGGCGCGGTATTGCCCACGTTGCAGCGCTCGGCGGATTCCGGACCATCCTTGAAGACCTCATGCCGCCTGCGCTCCGGAAGGCAGAGGCGGAGATCCGTGCCAACCTCGACAAAGCGGTCGAACTCGGCAAGGTTGCTGCTGGCGACGCCGCTGCGGCTATGAACCGTCTCGAGTTCGTCAGTGAAGTTCCCGCGGCTGCACGTGAGGCGGACCTCGTCATTGAAGCAGTGCCCGAGCAAATGGCTGCGAAAATCGAGCTATTCACGCAGCTCGACAAGCTCTGCCGGCCCGACACCATCCTGGCGTCGAACACGTCTTCGCTCAGCATCACGGAAATCGCGGCTGTTACGCAGCGAGCGCCGAAATGCGTCGGCATGCATTTCTTCAATCCGGTACATAAAATGAAGTTGGTGGAGATCGTCCAAGCGCTCGAAACCGACCGCGAAACCATCGCCACCGTTGTTGAAGTCGGCGGTCGCATGAACAAGGAAACCGTGGTGATTAAGGAGTCGCCCGGTTTCATCACCAGTCGCATCAACGCGATGATCGGCAACGAGGCCTTTTACATGCTGCAAGAGGGGATCGCTTCGGCGTCCGACATCGACAAGGCACTGAAACTCGGGCTCAACCACCCTATGGGTCCGTTTGAACTCGTTGATCTCGTCGGCCTTGATACCCGCCTCAGCATCCTGGAGTACCTGCACAAAACGCTCGGTGAGAAATATCGTCCTTGTCCGCTGCTTGCGCAGTACGTGAAGGCCGGACGCCTGGGACGCAAGTCCGGGCGTGGCGTGTTCGAGTATCCAGCGACGAAATAACCAGCGAATCCGATCCATAACATGATCGCAGCCCTGTAATTAATGCAGCCGTCTAGCAGCGAATTAGAATAGACCGTGTCCGAGCCGAGCCCGCAACTGAAACGAGTACTCGACCTTCTCGCCAGGTTTGAACACCCTCTGGTGGATTTCAGCGCGCACCAGCATGGCGACGCCGTGCAGGTCGTCATGAACTTCAAAAACATCACTGTCCCTGTTCACACCTACTATCTTGAAATTCATCCTCGCGACCTCGAGCATCCTCAATTCGCCTGGACTTTTGAGCGCCAGATTTACGACGGGCTGCACGATTACCTGATCGAAATGTTCACGCACGCGCCGCACACGAAGGACTGACCAATGACGCTGCGCGAATACATCGAAAACGAAATCCGCCAGTCGGGCCCAATCCCATTTTCCCGTTTTATGCAGTTATGCCTCTATGGCGAAACCGCGTCGCCACCCGGCTATTACAGCGGCCAGCGAGAACAGTTTGGAAAGTCCGGCGACTTCTACACTTCGAGCGACGTCCACGCCGTTTACGGACGCCTGCTCGCCCGCCAATTTGAGCAGATGTGGCGCGTACTCGAGAAACCAACGGAGATTGCCGTCATCGAGCTTGGACCGGGGCGTGGGTTTTTTGCGCAAGATGTCCTTGCGTGGGTACGCAAAAAGTATCCGGACTTTGCCGCCGCCCTGAGCTATCGGATGGTCGAAACTTCGGGAGCGCTACGCTTCCGGCTCGGGGAGCGATTCGGCGAAGACCCAAAGGTGTCCATCCACTCGGGTATTGAAGAAGCTTTCGACGCTTCGCCCGAACACGTCATCGTTTTCGCGAATGAGTTTTTCGACGCGCTGCCCACGGAAGTCCTCGATCATCGCGGCGAACTGCGGATTGGGATGGACAACGGCAAGTTCGTGGAACGGTTTGTCAGTCCCACGGAGCCCGTCAAGAACTTCGTTACGAAGTACGGGGTTGCTCCCGAACCGGGAGAGCGTGTTGACGCACCTCTGGTGGCCCAACGATATGCATCTGACATCGCGTCGATGATGCAAGCAAGGCGAGGCTTCGGCGTCTTCGTCGACTACGGATACGTGCAGTCGGAAATGCTTGCGGGACGCCATCTGGGTACGGTCACGTCGTTTCGCCAACATACGATCAGCGACTCACCATACGAGGCACCCGGCGAGCAGGACATCACCGTTCATGTTAACTTCACGGCCATAGCGGACGCCTTTCGGTCGCGCAAAGTTGAACCGCTCGCATGGGTGACGCAAGCGCAGTTCCTTATGGGAGTCGGGGAGGAAAGTCAGTTCGCCGAGGCTTTCGAGGAGTGCAAACTCCCGCAGGAGCAAACAAAGCGTGCGCTTCAGTTGAAGCATCTGATTGCCCCGGAGGGCATGGGCGAATCATTCCACGTGCTGGTTGTTGCGGCGAATCTGGACAAAGAAAAAGCCGCACGGCTTGATGGTCTCAAGTTCGTGCGGCCCAGTAACCAGATCTGAATCAATCGCCGCTGCTGTTGCTCCGCGATGGCTCGTACGGCGCTTGCAGATACTTTCGCGCCTCAGCCTGCGCTCCTTGCGTATCGTCGTTCGTCTGCAACGCCTGGCGATACTCATTGGTGGCGCGCTCGCGCTGCCCAGTCAGGTCGAAAATCTTCCCGAGCTGAATGTGGCTCCACACTTCGGTCCAGCGCGGTTCACCATCGCCATTCAGGGATTCGCGATACGCATTCGCCGAAGCCTGATAATTCCGCTGAAGGAAGAACACTTCCGCAATGCGATAGTGAGCCAGGGAACTGTTCTGGTTCACTTCCAATGCCTTCTGGAACTGTTCCAGCGCCTGTGCCAGATCGCCCTGCTGCACAAGGCCTTGTCCACGCAGAATCGACGCGCGCAACTTCAGCTCCGGAGAGTTCTTCAGCACTCGGTTGGCAGGATCGATTTCGATCTTCCGTGGGCGTCCAAACGTTTCGACGGTGAACGCTGAGTTTGTTCCCGCTACTTCAATCCGTTTGTCCTCGCTTTGTCCATCGGTATCCACCTTGATCTCGACGGGCATACGGAACAGATCGAGGTCCTGCTTGATTTCGCCTACGATGCGGAAACCCTTGCATTTCGTCGGATCGGTGCATGTGGGGCCGCCCAGACGGTAGATCGTGTACTTGCTCTGGAATTCCGGAGCCCCGGTCGAATCCAGCCATTGGGTGAAGAACCACGTTAGCTTGTCGCCGTAGTTTTGCTCCGCCAGATTCTGGAAATCCTGAACCCGCACGGATTTTCCCGCGAACTGCTGCGCGAACGCAGACATCGTTTTGTGAAATGCGTCGTCGCCCATCACCCAGCGCAGCATGTTCAGGATGATTGCGCCCTTGTCAGTTGCTAGTGACTGGAACTCCGGAGAAAAGGGATCGAGCCGTCCGATACCGGAGAGCGGCACGTTGTCATAAGCCAGCGCGCCCACTTGCATGTCCTTCGTCACTTCTTCATACGCAGCGGGTCCGGCCGCGTTCTCCACGTAGCGGGCCTCAGCAAATCGCGCGAAGCCATCGCTCATCCACCAGTCGGCTCTCGTTGCGGGACTTACGGAGGATCCCCACCACTGATGGGCAATCGCATTTGCCAGCAGGCGATAGTTGGTTTTGCCTGACATGGCACGGGATGAAAGACCAACCATCTCCGTGGACCACATCGAGGGAACCGTATCGTCCGGCAGTTGGACCAATTTCAGATTCGTTGAAAGCGGCTGCCCCCACTCACCTGAGAAGTACAGAAATTCCTTCGCTGCGGTGTCCACGTACTCGCCAATTACCTCGCGCTTGTCGGGACGATAATACGCGGTAATATTGACGCCGCCAGTATTGCTTTTGCTCTCCTGGAAGATGCCAGCCACGATGGTTCCGGGGAACGCCGGGCGATCTTTCCATGTGAACGTGTAGGTTTTCGCGTTTGGATTCACGGTGCGCGCAGGCGCTGCCGGCTTCGCTTTGGGAGCAGGAGCACGCTTTCCGCGCTTCAGCACAGGCGCAGCCTTGGTTTGGTCTTCGGCAGGCGCCTCATCCACAACAACTCCGCCGACCTTGTCCGTTGCCAAACCGCTGCCAATCACCGTCCAGTTGGAAGGCACCGTGATATTCATTGTCGCGGTGAACCGGTTGATTCCATATCCCACGACGGGGAACCAGCGTCCCGCGTAAAGCAGGTAAGCTTCCTCATCGCCAATGGAGGCCAGTTTCAACCCGGGCACGGGACTGTCGTCAGGCGAGTCCAGGCGACCTTCATAACTGATCGTGAGGGTGGTACTGGCTCCTTTCGCTAAACCAGCGGGCAGCGGTATGCGAATGGTCGAGTCCTGGGTGATCCGTTCAGCCGTCAGGGTTTTGCCGTCGGCGTCGACGATCTTAGTCGGACGCAACCCGTTGTGTAACTCGAAGGTTGCGACGCTGATGTCGTCGAGGGCCGTGAAGTTCACCTTGGCCTTCGCAACTAACTTGCGCGCGCGTGGCGCGATCTCCGCGTCGATGACGTAATCGTTCACCTGAATTCGCGGATTTTGCGCGTACACGCCGGTGGCGAGTAACAGCAAAAAGAAGAAGGAAAAAGCACGCCGCAGGGGACGTCGTGCGAATTGCATGGATGTTTCTCCCGCTAAGTAGCCGCTCAATTGGATTCCCACTGGCGCACAAAAGATGTGCATTCAATAGCTTACACCCGCGGCTGGACCGAAAGTCGCGGTTTCCCTTCATGCTCGAGGGTTCGCAAAACTGCGTTGGCCGCGCGGTCTGCGGCGGTACCTTCGCCCGGGGAGTGTAGCTGGGCTTGCACACTTTTGAGGGCGGAGATCATATCTGAGCGCAACTGTCCGTTGGTCATCAATTCCCGTACTTTCGCGGCAACCCGTTGCGGCACAAAGCCCTGCTGGACGAATTCGGGGACGATCTCGCGTCTCGCGATCAGGTTCACCATCGCAAAATGAGAGAGTTTTACCAACCGCCGTCCCAGCAGGTAGGTGAGCGGGGTGACACGATAAATCATTACGAGCGGAGTGCCAATCAGTGCTGCCTCAACGGTCGCCGTCCCGCTGGCCACAATTCCCACCCTCGAGTGCAACAGGGCTGCCCGCGCGTCCCGTACGAGGGTGACCGGAGCATTGCTCGGAATCAGGCTCCTCAGCCATTCGGGATCGAGCGAACTCGCCACCGGAAGGATGAACTGGGTGCCGTCATTATCCAACAGCCGGACTGTATCCAGGAGTCCCGGCAGATTGAGGCTTACTTCCTTCCTCCGGCTGCCCGGAAGCACGGCGATCCAGATCTTCTCCAGGCTTAGATTGTTCTCAGCGGCGAAAGTTTCGCGCGTGATGTTGGGCGGCGGCTCGTCGGCCAGCGGATGCCCCACATACTCTGCCTGCACCCCATGCTCCCGATAAAACTCTTCCTCGAAGGGGAAGATGACCAGCATCTTGCTCACATACTTCTGGACCTGGCGGATGCGCCCCTTTCTCCACGCCCAAAGTTGTGGGGAAACGTAGTAAATGACGGGGATATTCAGCCGGTGTAGTTCACGCGCCAGCCGCAGGTTGAAATCGGGGAAATCGATCAGGATGGCCGCGTCAGGCTTACGCCGTTCAGCTTCTGAGACTAGTTTCTTGAACTCCCGGCGGATCATGGGGAGGTGCTTTACCACCTCGGCCAGACCAACCACAGAGATGTCGTGCGCGTCGACGACGGTTTCAAAACCCGTATCGCGCATCTTCTGTCCGCCGACACCAAAGAACTGGCTTTGGGGCACACGCCGGCGCAAAGCCTGCATGATGCCCGCGCCATAAAGTTCTCCGGAAGCTTCTCCTGCCGATATAAGGAAGCGCATGAGCTGCATAGAGCATGACGCATCAGTGCGTCACGCTCAAGCAGCAAACAGGATACTAGCGAGGACTGCGATGCGATGCCGCCGCGATCAGTGGGTGCAATGCCGTCGCGGAAATCCCAATGGTGCCGCCGTTGAACCCGTCAATATAGGCCGAGTTTACGGCGATTACTTCGCCTCGGGAGTTGAAGACCGGGCCGCCGCTGCCGCCCTGCGCAGTGGGCGCATCGTAGATCATTTTTTCGTCCACGATGTCGCCGAGATGACCACAGGTGGCGGACGGCCGAATCAGGGCATGTGCCGCCAGTTCGTTTGCCACCACACCGGTGTCTTTCGTCGAGGCCAAACGCTTGTACAGATTGGACGGCGTTTTGGCCAGCATGGCCGAGACGCCCAGTGGATACCCAATCACGATCACCGGATCGCCGGGTTGACTCAACTCTGCGGCGATCGGTAGCGGTTGGATCGAAGAGGGAAGTGGACCTTCGATCAGCTTCGCTACGGCGAGATCCTGGTCCATCGAAACGCGGATGTTTCCGAGCTTCACCGGATCCATCATGCCGGGAAAGAAGGCCACCAGCTTTTCCAGCTTCGGTTTAGCTCCGGCCTTAATCTGGTCCTGATCGTCGTCGTCCTCGAACCACGGTTCGACTACGTGGCGATTGGTGGCGATCAAATCATCGGCGACGAGGAAGCCGGTTCCGGACACGCGAGTGTGGCGCTCAAGCCGGCGCTCGATCGATCTTGAGGGCCACTCCATGGTGTAAACGGCGTAGATGTAGCAGATGGCGTTCCGATGCCGCTTGAGCACCGTGGCTGGCATCTCCTGCTCGCTACGGAGTTGGGACAGCTGCGCATTCAGTTGCGACACGGCGCCATTCAATTCCATCGTGGTAACGCGCGACGGATAGATCTGCACGATCAGGAGAGCGACAAAGATCCATGGCACAACCTGCCATGCAATTCGAAGGGTACGCACCGGAAACCTCAGTGCTGTTGAACACAGCACCTGTGTAGTTTTGTTTCGTCAGGGGCTCTGAAAGATGTCTGAAAGCCAGCAACAGAAGTGCTGAATATTTCTGCATCACTGGGCAACAAAAAAGCGGAGCCGCAGCTCCGCTTTGCAATACGTGAGTTCTATTTTTTGGCTGCGGCTTTCTTGCCGGTCGTCATCTGGTGAGCCACGATGTGATCCTTGATCTTGTCGTAGGTCGCCTGCGGAACGATCTTCTTTTGCACCAGTTCGTTCTTTGCCTTGTAAGGACGACCGGCGATGATCTTGGCGGCGTACGCATCGCCTATCGCGGGCAGGGCCTTCAGTTGATCTTCGGTTGCGGTATTGATGTCGAGTTTTTCGCCCGCCGGTGCCGTTTTCGCGGCCGTTGCAGCGGGGGCAGCCTTCTCTTGTGCCTTGGGACTGGCTTTCGATGCCTGCGCAACAACACCCGTAACCAACGCAAGCACCACGGCTAACAGGATTGTGAGTTTGACGAACTTCTTCATTGGACTCTCCTTACCAATTCGAAGTGCGCCAAATTCTACTCGCCGGCGAAAGTCTGCGCCAGAGGGTTAGCGGGGTAACACGAAGCTCAGCTTAACCGTACGCTCCATTTCCGCCGGTACGCCATTGATCTTCAACGGAACGTATTTCCAACGCTTAACGGCGTCCACGGCGGCTGAAGCGAGTAGAGAGTGTCCGCTCACCACTTTGACGTTGTCGACGGTTCCGTCTTTCGTGACGCGGAACTGCAGTTCGACTTCGCCTTGCAATCGCATCATTTTGGCCGTCGGCGGATAAAAGGGCTGGGCGGACTTCTCGAGCGTTCCGCCAGTCATAACCTTCTGCGGAGGCGCCTGCAGTTTCGGGACGGCTGCAACGGCGGGCAGCGGCACTGCCGGAACGTTGGGAGCTATCCGCAACTGCGTTGCGCCCGGGACGACGATGTTGTCGTCAATTGTCTGCTTAGGGACTGACTTTCTGGCTGACAGCACGATCGCGGCAGGCTGCGGAGCAGCAGGCTTGACCACGTCGTGCACGACAGGAGTTGGCGTCTCGACAACATGCTTTGTTATAGCGGGTGTAGAAGCGGCGGGCTGAACGACGGCGGGTGTTGGAGCCGTCACAGGAGCCACGTGTTCGGTGGTTTGAACCGACGGCGTCGGCGCAGCCTCGTGTGGCGTAACTGCTGGGCTGACGACGCTTGCCGCTGCAACTGGCACGGCGTTCTTCTGCTGACGCATGAACCAGAACGATCCGACGGCACCAACCACGACCATAAACGTTACGGCGACAATCCAAGTCCGGGACGACGAAGACGGCGTGTAGCTGGTCTCTACTGGAGCTGTGGGCTTGGCAGGAGGATCGAAACCCTCGTCGGGGCCGAGTTCCAGTACGAAGTTCGCCTTGGGCCGCGGTGCCGGAATGTCCGGAGTTCTGACCATCGGCTTTGGCGCAACCGGCGCGGCGAGAGGTGCGATCACGGTCCGTTGATGTACTGCCGGCACAGGCGTTGTGGGTCTTGGCGTTGGCGCGAGTGGCTTCATCGTGGGCAGCGGCTGCGGAGCGGTCTTCATCGGTTCCGCGATGGGGACGACGATACTGTTCGTGCTTGCGGCCGGCGATGCAGCGGCAGATGCCGTGACAACGGCAATGTTGTCCGGCAGCTTCGGCAACGAGGCGGGTGTATGCGACGCTGGCGGCGCTGCGCTCGCGGCCTTTTCAGCCTGCTGGAACTGCGCGATGCTCGGTTTTCTCCGGGCGGGAATCATGCCATGAGCCACGAAGATTACCGCGTCGCCGAGCGACTGGAGGTCTTCCATGCACTTTGCGCCGAACGCATAGGGCTTGGTGGAATAGGCTTCCAACACGCCGCGGACTTCGCCGTTGACGATGAGTGGCAGAACTACGGCCGAGCCAATCTTTACTTCCTTGTGAATGCGCGGATCGTTTTCCGCGTTCTGGCAGTGAACGATGCGACGTGTGCGAATGCATTCGCCGGTTAGACCTGCGCTCGGCGGAATCACAGTTCCGATTGCGGGTGCTGCGCCCGCGCTGGCCATGCAAGCCATGTTCAGGGGCGTTCCGAGCGCGATGGCGACGCCGCTTGCGGCGGTCAATTCCTTTGTGCGGCGCGCGACCAGGCTCAGCGCGTCGGCGTTATTCAATTTTTCATTCTTGATCTGGTTGGTGATGCGGGCGAATTCGCCTTCCGGCGGCGTGAGCAAATCCGTCTTGGCGGCCTTCTCGAGTTCAATGAGCCATTCGGCGAGGATCTTCTGGTCAGATTCGTTCAGGTTTACGAACCGCATTCCCGTGGAGCCGCTACCGTTGGACCACACCACGATGCCGTTGCAGCGCAGTGGCTCCATCTTTTCCGGCACATAGATGCGCACGGGGATTTCAGCGCCGCGACGGAGCGGTGCGAGGGACCGCACGCGCATGCCACCTGCGCTGATGTCGAGAAGATTTCCTGCGCCTGCCGGGCCGAGGTCGACGCGAACCGGTTTCGACGATGTGATCGGCCAGCGAGGCCATTGTTGCTTCGGCCGCGATACTGCATCAGTTGCCACGGGTAACCTCGCTCTTGAAAGCTCACTCGAGCTGCGTTACCTACACGAGCACCTGGGGAGGTAAGGACAATGTAGCGAACATTCATGTCTGGGCGGGAGCGATTTATGACCGTGGAGTGCACGTTGGGACAGGTAACCACACGTACCGGGATGACGGCGAGTGTATGCCCTTTCGTGTTGCCGCTACTTGATCACGAGGTCCGCATATTCCGGATGCTTCTTGATGTAAGCGGCCACGGAGTCGCAGACCACATCGACGCGAAGGCTGTTTTCGCGGGCGTAGTCGAGGGCACCCTGAGCGAGCTTTGCGGCCAGTCCTTTCCCACGAAGTTCGGGCGGGATCTCGGTGTGGTTGAGTTCCAGTACGTTGCCATGGAGGCTGTACTTTAACCAGCCAACGTGACCGTCCTGCTCCAGTTCGAAGCGTCCTTCGGTCACTTGCTCCGTGGCGGATTTCTTTCTTCCAAACAACATAGATCCTTAGACTCGGCGGGCTCTCTTCGGTCGCAAGTTTGAACCAAGTTGTTAGTGCTTAGTCGTTAGTGTTTGGTCGTGGAGTGTGTTTGGTGCTCCGCCTACCCCACCCGAAACCACAAGCTGTTGTATCTGGCCGAATTGCACTGCAGGGGTACCCCCCACCCCCTCCCCAGTTAGAAAACAAACGACTTGCAAGACGGACTATGAAAACAAATCACTTATAAGTTGATGATTCTACAGCCAGTTAGGCTACAGATTTGATAACAAAGAACTTAGCTTGCGGGCACAAGATGTTGTGTTCTCCTCAACCGGCTTTTAGCTCTTAGCTTTTAGCTCTTAGTCCCCGAAAGCGAAGACTGGTCGGGCGTCTTCGCCACAGTCCAAAGCAACTGCAGCGGACGGGAGTGTCCGCCCCACACACAATTTCACTACCCACATTTTCAGAATAGCAATTTGGGTGGGGGCATCATGCCAAGGTTCGGAAATTTATTTTGCGAATGTTTTCAAGACTATGCGGGGAAAAGGGCGCGGTGACCCCCTTGACATCTCTAACTCTTGCGACGTTGGCCGACGTCAAGACAAGCTTTCCAAAAATAGACATGGGACGAGGGCAGTGTACTGGGTTTGAGCGGCCACCCTGCCATGCAGCAGCTTGCATCTCAACCGCGGGTGAAAACCATGATCCGCACCATCTTTTCCGACACACTGCGACAGCGTGTTGTGCTGTTGTTCGTCGTCATGCTCGTGATGGCTGGAACCGCGTCGGCCCAGTTATGGGTTGCGTCCACAGGGACGGTGGATGAAGGCAGCCTCGGTACGTTCTTCTTTACCAGCGGAATCGCGACAGTGAGGCCGACGGTCGCGAGCGGTTTCGCAATCATTCGTTATAACGTGCTGCCGGTTGGGACATTGGTGCAGCCGGTCACTGACCCGTGCTGTGAAAGCCGCGCCTTAATGGTGCGCTACCAGGACGACGGACCCAATGCGCGGGTGATTGTTACCCTTAAGCGTTATAACGTGCACACCGGGCAGGTTACGACACTGCTTACTTTCGACAGCAACCAGCATCCTCAGCAAAGCGGATTTCAGGAACCAGTCCCGACTATTTCCGACGGCAGCTTCTTCAACTTCAATTTTGCCGAGGGCCCAACAGAAGGAACACAGGACCTTGGAGGCGACAGCGCGTATTACATCGAAGCACAGTTGATCCGGTCGGCACCGGGAGGCAATCCGGCGCTAGCATCAGTGAGACTTGTGACGGTGAAGGCGCCTTGATGCGGATTGTGACGAGCACTTTCTGCAATTAACTCACAACTCAGAGTTCGATCTGGGTCCCCACTTCCACAGAGCGCCCGGAGGGGATCTGGAAATACATGGGGGCGCTGCGGGCATTGCGAGCCATCCAGGCGAAAAGCTTTTCACGCCAGAGTGCCATGCCTGGCGTGTGGGTGGCGATGAGATTCTCGCGTCCGAAAAAGTATGTGGTGTCTTCCGGGTTGAAGACCAGGTTCTTCCGGGCGGCGAGCTTCAGGTCTTCGGGGATGTTCGGTTCGTCGTTGAACCCATAGGTGATCAGAACGGTGTAGAAGTTGTGGTCGTAGGAGCGGAGTTCCAGGCGTTCGGAATTGGGTACGTGAGCGTCTTCGGAAGTCTGAACGCAGAGGATGACGTTGCGCTCGTGCAAGACCTTGTTGTGGCGCAGATTCTGCAAGAGCGCGTGCGGCACAGCGTTGAGATTGCGGAAAAGGAAAACGGCAGTGCCCGGGATGCGGAGAGGCTTCTTTTCAGAGATCTCGTCGATAAATTCCGCGAGGGGCCGCGACTGCTGCTGAAGCCGCTGCGAGAGGATGAGGCGTCCGGAACGCCAGGTGCTGAAGAGGGTAAAGAGGATGAGGGCGACGACGAGCGGGAACCAGCCCCCGTGGGGAACCTTGACGAGGTTGGCGCCCCAGAATGCCAAGTCGATGAAGAGGTAGATTCCGGCGAAGAGGACTGCGAAGGGCAGGCTCCACTTCCAGCGGCGGTAGATCACGACGAAAAAGAGGATGGTGGTGATCACCATATCGGTGGTTACGCCCACGCCATAGGCCGCGGCGAGTCTGCTGCTTGAGCCAAATCCGAGGACGAGTCCGATGCAGGAGAGCATGAGTCCCCAATTCACGAGGGGTACGTAGATTTGTCCACGCTCCTGTGACGAGGTGTGCTCGATGAAGACGCGAGGCGCGTATCCGAGTTGCACGGCCTGCATGGTGATGGAGAACGCGCCGGAGATGAGCGCCTGCGAGGCGATGACGGTGGCGCACGTTGCGAGGGCGACGAGGGGCATGAGTCCCCAGGTGGGCGCCAGCCGGAAAAAGGGATTGGTGACAGCGGAGGGATCGCGCAGCAGAAGCGCACCTTGTCCGAAGTAATTGAGAATCAGCGCGGGGAGGACGACGGAGAACCAGGCGGCGCGGATGGGAGCGCGTCCGAAGTGTCCGAGATCGGCGTAGAGGGCTTCGCCTCCGGTAATGACGAGGAAGACGGAGCCGAGGACGAAGTAGCCGGTCCATCCGTTGTGAAGAAAGAAATGGACGGCGTGCACGGGATTAATGGCCGCGAGAACCTGTGGCTCCGCGATGATGGAGCGGACCCCGAGAGCCGCGATAACGATAAACCACGTCAGCATGACCGGCCCGAAGATGCGTCCGACGGCAGCAGTACCGCGACTTTGACCCGCGAAGAGCAGGACGAGGATCACGATGGTGATGGGCTCGACGTAAGGCTGGAAGACGGGAGTCACGATCGTGAGGCCTTCAATCGCGCTGAGCACGGAAATGGAAGGCGTGATCATGCCATCGCCGTAGAGCAGGGCGGTGCCGAAGAGTCCAAGCATCAGGAGCAGCCACGAGCGGCGGCCGCGCGGTGCGCGTGGATTCACAAGCGAAGAGAGCGCGAGCATGCCGCCTTCACCACGGTTGTCGGCACGGAGAATGAAGAGCAGGTACTTGATGGAGATGATGAGGATGAGGGCCCAGAGGATGAGAGAGAGCACGCCGAGTACGTTGGGGGATGTCAGCGGGAGATGCGACAGGTGGAAAGATTCGCGAAGCGCATAAAGGGGACTGGTGCCGATGTCCCCGTAAACGACACCCAGTGCCGCAAGAATGAGGCTGAACTGCACGCCATTGCGTGGTTTCAATGGAACTCCGGTAAGAGGTTTCCCCAACCAGTATTAGTGTAGTGGACGCATGTGAGATGGTCACGCGAGGGAGTGAGTTCGATGGGGAGTGGTCAGTTTTCGTACCGTAGAAGTTGTGGTGTGTCGGGGGATTACTAGGCGGTCCTCTTTTTGCGTCGTGCCATGAGCGAACGTAGGGTCCTCCTTCGACTCGGGCATGCGCCCTCGCTCAGATGACAAGACGTGAAAAGTAGCGGTGGCAAGAGGGATTCCTCGCTGCGCTCGGAATGACAAAAAACAACCCCGCTGACATTCATCAACGGCCTTGATCTTTTCCGGGATGTGAAATCCCGGACTACCTGGTTGCTGTAGAGCAACACGGCTTGAGGGAGCGTGATTCATCGTGGCGTGAACTGGCTGAGGTCGTAGATGCCGAGTTTCTTCTCGATTTCCGCTACCTGTTCAAGAACGCCTTCAAATCCTTCTTTGCCGAAAAGTTGATGTTCCTTGTCTTCGAATTGGTCTCCGAGTACGTCGTACTCTTTGGGCGAGACGATCTCACGCAGAGCAGGGAAGAGGATAGTGTCTTCGCGTGCCTCGTGCGGGCGGTACATGCGGACAAAGGATTGAATGTGCGTGCGGAGGGCGGTCTTTGCCTTGGTGTTCTTTGGGGCGTCTGCGGTGAGGGAAATGATCTGGGCGGTTACGGCTCGTCCTGCTTCATGCTGCCGGCGGAGTACGGTTACGAGATCCGTTAGCTTGCCGGCTTTCTCGAAACGAGGGAAGAGGAAATCTTCTTCGAGCTTTTCATGATAGCTCTCAATGAAGTTCTTGATGATGGTGGCGGATTGGGTGAGCGCGGAGAGGTCGGGCGCCGATGGTCCGGCGAGTTTGGAATCGAAGTGATCGTAGATGAGAAGAATCCGATTGAGGAGTCCGTGCTCGCGGCAAAGATCTTCGACGGGAGTTACTTCCTCCTTCTTCTCCTGCGCGAGTACGGCTGGGATTGAGAGAGCGCCGACTGATAGAGCAGCGAACTGAACGACGGTGCGCCGGGATGAATCGAACATGGCATCCTCCACACAACGATGCTACGCGCATTGGATGAGGGAGGAGTGAGCGGGATGTAAAAAGGCCGCTGACATTCGCCAGCGGCCTTAATCTTTCCGGGAGATGAAATCCCGGAAAACCTAGTTGGTGTAGAGCAACACGCCTTCTGCCTTCTCTTCGCCGACCGGGCGATAGAAGAGGCGTTCGCCGTCGCGATAGACCTCGATGAACGCCGGGCGCGTGGTGATCGTGCCCTGGATCAGCGCTTCCGAGAGCGGGTCTTCGATGTACTTCTGCAACGCGCGGCGTAGCGGACGAGCGCCATAGCTGCGGTCGACGAGCGTCTTGTCGAGGATCCACTTCTTCGCGTCGTCCGTCACCGTGATGGTGATGGAGCGCTGCATCAGGTTCGCGTTCAACTGCGCGATCATGAGTTCCACGATCTGGATGAGGTCGGTCTCGGTCAGCGCGTTGAAGATGATGATTTCGTCAACGCGGTTGAGGAACTCGGGGTTGAACGTTTTCTTGACTTCGTTCTTCACGAGCTCTTCGACCTTCTGGCCGACTTCGCCTTCCTTCTCTTCCACCTGGAAGCCCAGTCCCGTCTTCTTCATCAGGTGACGGGCACCGATGTTGGAGGTCATGATGATGATGGTGTTCTTGAAGTCGACGGTGTTGCCGAGGCCGTCCGTCAACTGACCATCTTCAAAGACCTGCAACAGGATGTTGAAGACATCCGGGTGTGCCTTCTCGATTTCGTCGAGCAGCACCACGCTGTAAGGCGCACGCTTCACGCGCTCGGTGAGCTGGCCGCCCTCTTCGTATCCGACGTATCCCGGAGGCGAACCGATCAGCTTTGAGACCGAGTGCTTCTCCATGAACTCCGACATATCGAAGCGGATCATGGATTTCTCACTGGCGAACATGAACTGCGCCAGGCTGCGAGCGACTTCCGTCTTGCCGACGCCGGTGGGTCCGAGGAACAGGAACGAGCCGATGGGGCGGTTCGGGTTCTTCAGGCCGGCACGCGAGCGGCGGATCGCACGGGCAAGAGCGCTGATGGCCTTGTCCTGCGAGATGATGCGCTTGTGCAGCTCTTCCTCGATACGGAGCAGCTTCTTCGATTCCTCTTCCTTAATGGAAGCAACCGGAACGCCGGTCCAGCGGCTGACGACGTCTTCGATGTCTTCCTTGTTGACGACGCCGGTGGCCGATTCATCGAGATGATATTTTTCGCGAAGAGCACGCAGGTTCTCGCGCTCCTTGCGTTCTTCGTCCGAATAGAAGCGCGCCTTTTCGAACTCGTGGTTCGCGATGGCGTTTTCCATGCGGTGAACGATGAACTTGATGCGCTTCTGGACTTCGGTGATCTCCTCGGGCAGCGAAGTCTGGCGGAGCTTTACGCGCGCGCCGGCTTCGTCGATGAGGTCAATGGCCTTGTCGGGCAAGAAGCGATCGGGAATGTAGCGGTTCGAGTGCGACACGGCGACCTTGATGGATTCGTCGGTGTAGCTGACCGCGTGGAATTTTTCGTAGCGTTCCTTGATGCCCATCAGGACCTGGACGGCGTCTTCTTCACCCGGAGGCGGAACCTTCACGGATTGGAAACGGCGCTCGAGCGAACGGTCTTTTTCAATGGACTTGCGGTACTCGCCGGGCGTGGTGGCTCCGATGCACTGGATTTCGCCACGCGATAGAGCCGGCTTCAGGATGTTGGCTGCGTCGAGCGAGCCTTCCGCCGAACCTGCGCCCACGAGCGTGTGAAGCTCGTCGATGAAAATGATGGAATTCTGTGACTCCATCAGTTCCTTCATGATGGTCTTCAGGCGCTCTTCGAACTGGCCGCGGTACTTGGTACCGGCGACGATCAACGAGAGGTCGAGGGCCAGGATGCGCTTGTCGGCGAGGAAGGACGGGACGTCGCCGTCGGCAATGCGCTGGGCAAGGCCTTCGACGATGGCGGTCTTTCCGACGCCGGGTTCGCCGATGAGCACCGGGTTGTTCTTGGTGCGACGGCAAAGAATCTGGACAACACGCTCGAGTTCGGCGTCGCGTCCGACCAGTGGATCGAGCTGGCTGTCCATGGCGGATTGCGTCAGGTCGCGCGAGAATTCGGCGAGCAGGGAAGATTCGCGGTTCCGCTGCGGAGCGGCCTTTTCCTGCGACGTGCGAGCGAGTTCCTCGCGCACGGCAGAGAGGCGGAGTCCGCGCTCATGGAGGATTTCAGCGGCGAAGCATTTCTCTTCGCGTAAGAGTCCTAATAGAAGATGTTCGGTACCGATGTGCTTGTGCGACAAGCGCTCGGCTTCTTCGGCGGCGTAGGCGAGCACGCGCTTACATTCGTTGCTCAACGGCAGGTCCACCGAGGTCGAGACCTTTTCACGAATCGTGGTGTGGCCTTCGATCTGCTTGCGGATGGATTCCACCGAGGCGTGCGACCGCAAAAACCGGTTGGTTAGGGCCTTATCTTCGCGCAGGAGTCCGAGCAACAAGTGCTCAGTCTCGATGTACGGAGAGCCAAACTGGCTGGCTTCGTACCGCGCAAAGAAGATCACGCGCCTGGCTTTCTCGGTGTAACGTTCAAACATTGATTACCCTCTTCTCCCTGTAGACCTTGGGAACGACGATGTTTGTCGCCGATTGCCCTGCCGTAGCCACGGTAAGGCTCCTGTGCCGTTGCCAACCCGCCGCGGTTACGGCGGGAACTGCCCTTCCAAAAACCATCACACCGGAAGCGATTCCGGGGAGACCTCTTCGAGCCGCCCGCGTTCCAAACGGAACACGCGGTCACAACGACGCGCGAAAGCGAGATTGTGGGTGGCAATAAGGGAGGTCAACCGGTAGTCGCGATGCAGCCGGGAGATCAATTCGAATACCGCCTCGGCTGTCGTGTTGTCGAGATCGCCTGTCGGTTCATCCGCTAACAACAACTGCGGGTTCGTAACCAGAGCCCGGGCAATCGCAACCCGCTGTTGCTCACCGCCGGATAACTCCCCGGTACGGTGATGCGCCCGGTCTTCGAGTCCAACTTCACGCAACCACTTACGAGCCTCTGAGTCGGCTTCTTTCTGGCCGGTGCCCCGCATGAGCAGTGGCATGGCCACGTTCTCCGCCGCGGTGAATTCCGGCAACAGGTAATGAAATTGCCAGACATACCCAATCGAACGGTTTCTAAAATCCGCCGCAGCTTCGTCGGAGAGTGATTGCAACTTCAATTGGGCGCAGTATACGTCACCCTCAGAAGCGCTATCAAGCGCGCCGAGGATGTGCAAAAGGGTACTTTTACCGGCACCACTTTGGCCGACGATGGCGACCATCTCCCCCCTCCGGATTTGGAAGGACAAGTTGTCAAAGATCACCAGGTCTGATCTGCCCGACCGAAAAACCTTGCGTAAATTTTCGGCTCGCAGAACCTCGGTCTGTTCCATTGGATGCAGGCGTAACTCCCCACGGTGCAATTTCGGCCACGGCCTTAGCGCCGACGCCTTAACCTGAAGCCTTGACGTATTAGACCACGACACCGTCATTTTGATTCCCACAACTCGTCACAAAAGTTCTCTTCGAGGTTACTGCTGTGCCGGAATGGGACTTGATTTGTCAATCACAGCGCACTGTGATGAAAATCACCACACTTTTGGACTATTCGTAACGGAGGGCTTCGGCGGGATAAATGCGGGCGGCGGCGATGGCGGGGTAGATGGTTGCGATCAGCGAGATGCCAATCGAAACCAGTGCGACGATGACGCCGTCGATCACGCGAGGTGCGAAGGGTACGTAGTCGATGGAGTAGACCTCGGCTGAGAGCGAGAGCAGCTTGTAGTGCCCGGCAGCGAGGGACAGTGAGTAGCCGAGAATGACGCCGATGATAGTTCCAACGATGCCGATAAGGACACCCTGGGCCATGAAGATCCGTTGTACCTGGCCGCGGCGAGCCCCCATGGAGCGAAGGACGGCAATGTCCCTGGTCTTTTCCATCACCATCATGATGAGCGAGATCAGGATATTAAGAGCAGCCACAAAGACGATGAGGCCGATGGTTATAAAGGTTACGACCCGTTCCAGGCGTAGGGCCCGAAACAGCGCCTGATTCTGTTCCATCCAGTTCGTTGCCATGAAGCCTTTTCCAGCTTCCTGCTGGAGCGTACTCCCGATCTCGCCTGCCTTGTAGATATCGTCCACTTTGAATTCGAGTACAGAGACGACGTCGCCAAGCCCAAAGAGCGACTGTGCGGAGGAGAGGCGAGTAAACGCCCAAGTGGCGTCGTAGTCGTAGAACCCGGAATTGAAGATTCCCACTACCCGGAAACGAACATACTTAGGAACCAGTCCGAAAGGAGTGAGCTCCCCCTGCGGGCTGGTAACCAAAACGATGGACCCGATGGTGGCGCCCAGGTCGTCGGCCATCTCGCGACCAAGAACGATGGGAGGCATGGCGGCTAGGCGTGACTGCACGTCAGAAAGGTCGTCGGGTTCACTACCGGCCGCCGCTGGCTTCGCCGGCGCTGCCTGGGGATTGAGAGCGTCGGTGGAGCCGACGTTCACGGTTTGAAGAAGATCAGAGACTCTGCGTTCGTACTCAGGAATAACACCCTTGATGACGGCGCCTTTGGCTTTCGATCCTCGGGAGATAAGTACCTGCTCATACAAAGCCGGGGCGGAGGCCAGCACGTGGGGTGTTTTGCCGAGCCGATCAGTGAGCTGCTGCCAGTCGCGGATGCCGTCGGATTCCACGCGAAGGAGGTTCACGTGCGATGTCGAACCAAGCAGCCGAGCCTGGAGATCCTGACGGAAACCATTGTTGATGGCGAGCGCGATGATGAGCGATGCGACTCCGGCCGCGACCCCGGCAATGGAAATGCCGGTGATGATGCCGATGACGGCTTGCCGCCGCTTGGCGCGCAGGTAACGAGTCGCGATGAAGAGTTCGAAGCGCAATTAGTAAGTCAGTAGATTAATAAGCTAGTGAATTGAGAATCAATCCACACGGTAGAAGCTACCAGTTCACTCGGGCGTACGCAAAACCAATTAGAACTTCGGCATGATGGCGGGCACGCGTTTTTGATATTCGCGGTAGTCATTGCCGAAGCGTTGGACGAGTTCGCCTTCTTCGGTGCGGATCATGAAGATGCCAGTGAGGACGGCGAACATGGTGAGAATCCAGCAGGCGAGCATGCCGGTTCCGATGCTCCATCCGATCATTTCGAGCAGGTGTCCAAGGTAGATGGGATGGCGCACTCGCTCCCGAATGCCTTGAATGACGAGGCGCTGAGCGTGACGATCGGGTTCGAGTTCATGATGACCGCTCAACTGGAGCGGCGAGAAGCCATGGCGTCCCTTGTGGTAGAGAAAAAGTCCCCCGGCGAAAAAGAGTATTGCGATCAGCCAAGTCCACTTGTGCCGATACAGGAGAACGTGCCGAAACGGGTAGGTGACCAAGTAAAGGGCGACCCACATGGACATCCACATGGGCACAAGGAACTTGTACACCGCTTTGCCCTGGTGTTTCCGCGTGCGCCACATCCCGGCGCGTGGATGAATCACCAGCCAGAACGACGGAATACTGGCATAGATACAGCAGGCTATCCATCCGAGATAGGCGATCAGAGACACGGCGGCATTGTAGACGAGGCTGCGGCGAGTTCCTCTAAACAGTCAGCGAGAGGCGCCGAGGAAGAACCCAGGAGTGTTTTTCGTCATGCGAAATGGAGAGAAGCCGGTTCCTGTGGCGGAACCGGCCTGTGTGGTTGATGGCATGCACTGCTATGACTGGCTAGCGTCCGGGGATGACGGTCTTTGCCGAGCCCATGTTGTCGAAGCGGTCGTAAACGCGCACGACGATCACGTGTTCCTGCCCGGCGGACGGGCGGGACTGATTCCTCCTCGCGGACTGCGAGGCGGTGAGCGCTTCCTCGGTTGCGGTTTGAGTGTTGGACGGTAGCTTAATGTTGAAGTCGTAATTCTGCACGCGATAGTCGGAAATCTGGCCCACCGGTTCGACGGTTTGCCATTCGCCTGCGTCGATGGAGTACTCGGCACGGGCGATGGGCGAGTAGCCATCGAGAGCGCGGAATGTGATGTGGAGAGTATCTCCTTCCACGACGCCGGTCACGTTGGTGACCTGGGGCGGTGTGGTGTCGATTTCAAACCGGGGACTCTCTTTGGAGTCGCTCAGCGCTTCTTCGGGAGTGTGCGATGGCGCGTCGGACGCCGTGACCATGATCTTGTAGCCACCGTCGGGAAGCAGGGCCGATTCGAAAGAGAAATACTTGTCGGTGAGATCGCTTTTCAGCAGCTTCCAGCGAGTTTCGTTGTCGCCACGGTAGTAGACGGAGTAGGACAGATCGTCGTCGTTTTCATCGCGCGCGACCCAACGGACTGCGACGTACTCTTTGTCACGAAGAGCGGTTACGGGTGCATCGACCCGCGACGCGACACCAACCTGGCCCGGGCCGACGGCGATGGGACCACTGTCGCCGGAAGTACGAGGCATCTGCGGGAAGCGAGCGCCTGGTTGAACATAGACCTCATCCACCTGCGGGGGCACGTTCTTCGGGAGGTAATTCACCAGAACGCTATCGAGCGTGGCTGGCGGATTGCCCGGATGCAGCACGGCACGCCACTGAACAAAGCGAGCCGGTGGAACCTCCATGGGGAGCTCGCGGGTGAGATCGACTTTTTTCCAGTCGCTCCAGTTGCGGTCGGGATTGTCGACGTTTCCGCTGCGCGCGAACAGTTCGAAGTTGCCGGTGCCGCGAACCACAGCGCGTCCCCAGCGCGAGAAGATGCGGGCGTCGAAGACGTCGCTCTCGAAGGTACCGTCGGCATCTGCGGTGCCACCGAGGAGGAATAGTTTTCCAAGATTGCTGGTGGCGATGTACACGCCGCCGTTCGGTGCCGGGGCAATTCCGGTGACCTGGTTCGCAGTAGCCTTACCGAGATCGGTGAAGCTGTCACCAGAGATGACGAAGAGACGTCCCCTGTTTCCGGTACCTGCGATAAGGCGTCCGCGTGGATCGAACGCGAGAACGTAGACAAGTTCGTCACGCGATTGCCAGAGGCGACGTGGCGATCCGTCGGGCGCGATGCGGTATACCTCTGACCCGCCGGTGGTAGTGATGGGAACGACCGGTGTCACTTGCGGTACGGGCGTGGCGACCACCTGACTCCCCAAGGTCACTGTGGGAGCGGCGCCGGGTTGAGGCTGTGCGATGGGCGTGACCGTCTGCGGCTGCAAGGTGATGGTGGGCGTAACGGCCGCAGTCCGTTTTTCGCCAGCACCCGCAGCGTAAATATTTCCATCGCGGTCTACGGCGATCGCAGTGATTTCTTTCTTCGGAGCGCTGTAAAGGACGAAGCCGTCGCCAGCGGGTGAAATACGGTAGATGAGGCCGCTGCCGTCGGAGCCGGCGATGAGGTTGCCCCTGGGGTCAAAGGCGAGAGCGCGGATGTGGGCTTCGTCGCTTTTGAAGAAGACGGACCCGTTGCCGGTCTTGTCGACCCGATATATCTCACCGCGGTCGCCGGTGGCGACGTAAAGGCGTCCGTCGTTATCTTCGGCGAGTGCCCAGATGTACTTGGTTTTAGGGTCGAAGAAAACCGATGAGGTGAAGTTCGGGTCCTTGGCGACGGGCCCCTGCTTCTCGGCAACTGGAGCTTCGGGTTGCTGCGGTTCGACTGCTTTTGCAGGCGTCTTGCCGGCGGGCGGCGCGGGAGCGTTCCGGGTAATTCGATACACCTTTCCGTCCGGCGATGTGGCGGCGTAGAGCGCACCGTCGCGCCCGAACAGCAGGGCCTGGACCTGCAGCTCCTGGGGTTCAAAGATGATGCTGACCTGTCCCTGTGGCGTAACGCGGTAAACGCGTGCGGGAGAGCCGGACGCGATATAGGCGTTGCCTTCGCGGTCGGAGGCCAGGGCCCAGAAGTACGTCGAGGGCGTGGTGGCAACCTGTTTTAACGCGGGCGAGAGCTCAAGCGTACCGTTGCTGCGAATAGCGACGCCCTTGGCGGTGCCCTTAGAGAAATCGTCGTAGCGCGACTGGAACCATGTGCGCGTTCCGCCGGCGAAGACCACGGCGGGGAAGATCAGGAGAGCGGTCAGGGAGAAAAGCGTTCGTTTCATCATGACAAAGCAGGCTTGAAATAAGGCTACCAGAAGCAGGGCGGGTTGCGCACAAGGCCACGTGGGCTGGGACGAACTGCGGAACTTTGGTTCGTGCATTTTCGTCATTCCGGAATAACAGTCGTAACGTGTTCACCCGACGGGCATTCGTGATATTTTGCGCGGCATGAATGCAACGGACCAGGCGGTTCAAACTCCACAGTTCGATACGGTTGAGTACGCAGCCCAGCAGGGCAATTGCGTACTCTGCAATCAGGCTGTGGGCAGTCCTTATTATCGCGTCAACGGAGAGCAGGCGTGCAGTCGGTGCGCGGAGACGGAAATGGCGGAATTGGCCAACGGCACGAAGAACTATTCGCGCGCTCTGCTTTTCGGAATCGGCGCAGCCATCGTGGGCTTGATCGGTTATGCGACGTTTGCGATCGTGACCGGTTGGGTGATCGGGTTTCTTTCGTTGGGTGTCGGCTGGATTGTCGGCAAGGCGATGCTCAAGGGATCGAGAGGCATGGGCGGCCGCAAGTACCAGATCACGGCGGTGCTACTGACGTATGCGGCGGTTTCGATGTCGGCAATTCCGGTCTGGGTGGCGCAGATCGCAAAAGAAAAGAAGAACGCTCAGCCCCAAGCACAGGTGCATGTGCAGCCACAAAGCCAGAGCACGCAATCGAGCATCACGCAGTCGAACGGTGACGCGGTTCCGGATCCGATGGCTTCGCGAGAAGCACAGCCGGCCGCAGATACTGCACAGACAGGATCTGACACTACTTCACAGGCCGCTGCTGAAGCGAAGCCGGAGAAGGCTCCGATGAACTTTGGCAAGGCGATCGCGATGCTGGTGGGGATCGGGCTGGCTTCTCCGTTCCTGGAGTTGGCATCGCCGTTACACGGGATCATCGGTTTGTTCATCCTGTTCATCGGCATGCAGCTTGCGTGGAAGATGTTAGCGAGACCGAAGTTGCAGATTGATGGTCCGTTCTAATGCGGAGTGGGGACATTGTCGTCGGCGAGTGAAGTTTTAGTTGCGTGTCCGAGGTGTGCGAACCCAATCGCCCCTGACGCAGTGGTCTGCGAAAAATGCAGAACACTCATCCATGCCGGCGAACTCAACTCGATTTCGTTCCGCGCGAAAGAGCTGGAGAAGAATGAGCAGTTCTCCGAAGCGCGGGAGGAGTGGATTCATGCCCTTCGCCTTTTGCCGGAAGATTCGAAGCAGGCGGTCTGGATCCGCGGACATATCGCGGAACTGGAGCAATCAGCAAGCTCGCTGAAGGAGCTTGGTCGCGACGAAGAAGTACGGCAGCGGGTATACCGGAAGTCCGTCGCGGCGTTCGTGATCAGCTTCGCCCTGTTCATCGCATTTGAATCCGCGTACGCGGGCATCGCGTTCGGCTTCGGGTTCTCGGTGCTGATTCTGGTCCATGAATTCGGCCATTTCGTTGACGTGAAGCGGAGAGGGCTGAAGGCTGACTTGCCGGTGTTCCTGCCGGGGATCGGCGCATTCGTGCGTCTGAAGACGACGGCGATCACGAAGGAAGTGCGAGCGGGTGTCTCGCTGGCCGGGCCGTTTGCAGGATTCCTTTCTGCCGTGGCTTGTGCTGCGATCTGGTATGCGACCGGCAACAAATACTGGGCCGCGCTGGCGCAGTCTGCGGCATGGCTGAACGTGGTGAACATGACTCCGGTGTGGGTGCTTGATGGCGGACAGGCAGCGTCGGCGTTGGGAAGAGTGCATCGATTCGCCATTTTGGTGCTTGCGGTGGCCGCGTGGAGGTTCACGGGAGAGAGCGTGTTCTTCGTGGTCGCGGCGGGTGCGCTGTACCGAGCATTCAGCAAGGACGTTCCGGAGGAACCTAGCCAATCGGCGGCGGCGTATTTCATCGCGCTTATGGCGTTGCTGGCCGCGGTGATGTATTACGTTCCGGGAACCGGGTTCGGGACGTAAATTCTCTTCGAGACAAGAAAAAGCCCTCGGACGTGCCGAGGGCTTTTGAGTTTCTGAAGATTACTTCACGGACACGGTAATAATCTGGGCGCCGGAGACGACGTAATCGAGCGGAGTGGAAGCTTCGCTCACCGAAGATTCGCCGGTAACGATCATATCCTGCGTGCCGCGCAGGCCGTCCATGACGTTCATTACGGAGAGTGGCAATGTCGGCATCACTTTATCTTCGACCATTGCTTCCGGATTCGCTTCCAGCAACGAAACATAGAGGCGTGAGTTGCTGTGCTCCTTGTTCAGGATCGCAATGGTGGAGGCGATGTCGAGCTTGCGCGCCATCGGACCGCCGCTGGTGCGGCGCATGCGGTCGAGGGAATCTCCATCGCTGACCAGGATCCGAAGCGTGCCTTTTGGAGTCGAGGTCGGAATGCGAATCGGGATCTGGCGCACGATGCGGTCACCGCGATAGGGGCGTAGCGTGGCTTCGATCACGATTTCATCGCCGGGGCGAGCTTCGGTTATGTCGGTGCGTACGTTCTCGAGGCGTGCGTAGCGGCGTTCGCGGATCAGGTCGAAGTCGAGATTCACGGAGTCGATCTTCGGCTTGGCGTATGGGTTGTCGTAGATGCGGCTGAACCGCTCGCCAAGGCCGAGAGCGACCGCGAAGGCAGTTGGCACGCCGCCATCCATGGGCGCGTACATGTTCTGGAGATTCACCTGCGGGAAGCCATCCACGTTCAATTGACCGCGGAAGCGATAGGTGAGGTCTTCGCCGTACTCATTCAAACCCTGAAGCGCGCTGAAGACGGTCGACATGATGGCGACGGGCGTTAGCTTCGGGTTGTTGAGCACTTCATACCGGAAGGTCTTAGTGCTCTTTCCGCCATGAACGGAGAGGGTGACTGGGATCATCTGCGGGGTGCGGGCGAAGCGACCGAGGATGCCGGTGTGACGGTCCTGAACAAAGGCGCCGACTTCTTCCGTGGTGTTGACGATCTTGAAGGCGTTGAGAGGCGAGGGAAGAGTGGCGACGACGTTGGCTTTCGTCATCGGCATATCAACCTTGCCGAACTGAAGCAGCGGATGTCCGCAGGCCAAGAGGCGCTCGGGATCGATGTAGGTGACGGTGCAGGTGGCGGCGATGTTGAGATCGCCCTTCACGAGGACGGCACTCACAGCCGAGCCGGGAACGATGGGCTCAGGCTGCTTTTCGTTGGAAACGGATCCGGCGCCCATCACGGGAACGATGCCGGCTGCTGCGAACTGCGGGGCGAAACGCTTCACGGCATCTTCGGTGAAACCATTGAAGACCAGTGGTGTCTCGATTGGGGTCAGCAGGTTCGTGACTTTGCCGAGGGCAGGAGCTGTGCCGGGGCCGGACGTCTTCGTGGTCGCATCGGGCGCAGGCTCAGTGGAGCGAGCTTCCGCGGGAGCCACGGTGTTATCGAGTTCGTTGATCTCGAGCATGTCGGCGATCGGAGTGATGCCGGCGATGGGTTCCTTCGAAAATTGCCCGATACGGAATGCGAGCGCACCGACGAGTTTGCCGTCGATGTAAACGGGGCTTCCGCTCATTCCGGCGACGACACCGGTGTATTCAGGCTTCTCTCCCTGGAGGCGAACAAGAATGATGTCGCCCTTCGGGCCGTTGGCATTTTTCAGCACGCCGAGAACGACAAGGTTCATCGGCTCCGGCTGGGTGCCTTCGAAAACGGTGTAGGCGACGCCTTTCATCCCAGCTTTTATTTCTGAGACGGGCATGGTGACGAGCTTCCCGGATGGAGGGGCCGACTGGGCCAGGGCAAAACAGGAACTCAGGACGAAGACGAAGATAACGAGGCGCGCAACTGCTTTATTCATACTGCTGGACGTCCTCCGGACGGCTGAAGTCCGTGGCTGACGGGTGGCATTCGTGGGCGAACACTCTGCCCCGCAGGCACTTACATGTAAACCGAGGGGACAAGAATGTGTTTCGCACCGAGTCAAAATGCGGGGAATGAGCGTCTATACTAGCATAGACACCGGCGAGTTACTCGCGCCCGCATGTCTGAAGTTTAGGATTCCCATGGTTCCCCTTCAATCAAGAAATCACCGTACTTCCGGAACTAATGCCCTAGTCCTTTTTGCCCTAATCTCGGTTCTTCTGGTTACTTTGGCGCCGGCTCAAACGCAGAGCGGCGACCAACAGAAGAAGCCCAGTGAACAGGCACCTGCTGAGGCCGGCGGCCCTCAGGGTGATATTGGTCCGATTATCGTGCCGAAGAAGAAGCCTGAGGAGGCTCCTCCGCCGCCGCAGCGGCAGATTCCTAAGAACCCCGAAGGCATGCCGGACTTTTCCTTGAGGGTGGACGTACAAAACGTCCAGGTGCCGGTCCTGGTAACGACCAAGGAAGGCGGCTTCCTGCCCGGGCTGAAGAAAGAGAACTTCCGGGTTTACGAGGATGGCGTTCCGCAGACGATCACGGATTTCCGGCAGTCGGAAGCGCCCATCACGGCGGTACTGCTGATTGAGTTTGCCAACATCAATTACTGGTTTATGTATGACGCGATCAATGCGTCCTACGCTTTTGCCAACAGCTTGAAGCCGGAAGATTGGGTCGCTGTCATCACATTCGACAACCGGCCATTCATCCTCGCCGACTTCACGCAGGACAAACGCGAGATCTACGGCGCGATCCGCAAACTACAGATCCCGGGCTTCTCGGAGACGAACGTTTTCGACGCACTCTACGACACGCTGGACCGGTTGGAAGGAATCCAGGGGCGGAAGTACGTCATCCTGATTTCTAGGGGTATCGACACCTTCAGCAAGCTGAACTACGACAAGATCCTGAAGAAGGTGAAGGAAACGCGAAACGTTGGGATCTACACGATCAGCACCGGTGAAGCATTTCGAATTGCAATGGAAGCCCGCTACGGCAATCGCAGCGAGTTCGGCGCGTACAACATGGATTATCTTCAGGCCGATAACCAGATGCGCACGTTTGCCAATCTCACGGGCGCTAAGTGGTACAAACCGCGTTTCGAAGGTGAGTTGCCGGAAATCTTTCAGGACGTGGCAGGGAACATCCGCAATCAGTACCTGATCACCTATAAGCCCACGAACGCGAAGCAGGACGGGACGTATCGAAAACTGAAAGTCGAGTTAGTCGCGCCGGATGGCGGGCCGCTTACGGTGAAGAACCAGAAAGGCAAAACTCTGAAGGCGCAGGTTATCGCGCGTGAGGGGTACACCGCGAAGCACGAAGTGGAATAAACGGAATAGATGAATTGCGGGCGCCTCGCTTAAACGAGGCGCTTTTACTTTTCGCGAAGTGCTTGCAGCAAGGCTGGGCCGAAGTTTACCGCCTTCTTTTCGCCAATGCCCTTAATGGTCGCGAGTTCCCGCAGCGAATCGGGGGCAAGCCGTGCGACCTCCTTCAACGTACTGTCGTGCATGACACAGAAGGCAGGCCATCCCTGTTTATCGGCTAACCTGCGCCGAACGATTTTCAGTCTTTCGAATCGGAGCGCGGCTTCGGGCGTGAGTTCAGAATCGGATAACGGTGACTTCCTGACTTTCTTCGGAAACGATTGTTTGTCGAGGGTGGGTCTGAAACGGGGCTCCGCTTTTCCGCTGCAGACGTCACACGAACATTTATCGATCGCAGTGCTTTCACCGAAGTAATCGAGAATCTGGCGGCGACGGCAACGATGAGTGTCGGCATAGCCGAGCATGAGGTCGAGTTTGCGGCGTGAATGCGCCTGCAAGCGGGCGAGGTCGGACTCTCTCAACGAGGGATTGTTCTCGCCGATCTTGTCGATGAAGAACTCCTGCGTGCGCTGATCCCGATAGCCATGAAGGAGAACGCATTCCGCAGGTGCGCCGTCGCGTCCCGCACGTCCGGCTTCCTGGTAATAGGCTTCTACGCTTCCGGGCAGGTTGTAGTGAAGCACGAAACGAATGTCGGGCTTGTTGATCCCCATCCCAAACGCGTTGGTTGCGACGGTGATGGCGTTCGAGGATTCCATGAAACGCGTCTGGTTGGCTTTCCTTACCTGCGATTCCATTCCGGCGTGGTAAGAGCAAACGACGCGGCGCGGAAACTTCTCTTCGATCAGCGCAGACAACTCTTCCACTGCGCGGCGAGTGGAGCAGTAGATGATTCCACTTAAGTTGCGAGCTTTTACAAACTGAAGTACGGCTTCGTCTTTGTTGGCCTCGCTTTCGATACGGCGGGCGGAGTAGGCGAGGTTCGGACGATCGAATCCCGTAACGTGAACGCGAGGATTACGCAGACCGAGCATGGAGACGATATCGCGGCGAACCTGCGGAGTCGCGGTTGCCGTCAATGCCATCGTTACGGGTGAGCCGAGTTTCTTTCGAGCATCGGCGAGGTTCAGGTAGTCGGGACGAAAATCGTGTCCCCAGAAGCTGACGCAGTGGGCTTCGTCGACGACGAAGAGATTCGGGCGAAGTTTCGGCAACAGGTTCTGGAAGGACGGTGCGGCGAAACGTTCCGGGGCAATATAAAGCAGCCCTCGGAAGCCGTTGTGCAGTGCGGCGAGACCTTTTCTGATCTCGTCGCTCGACTGCGAACTGTTGAGGATCATCGCGGGGATGCGCAACTGCCGGAGTTGAGCGACCTGATCTGCCATGAGCGAGATCAACGGCGAAACGACAATGGTCAGTCCGCGGAATACAACGGCAGGCAGCTGGAAGCAGAGGCTTTTGCCCGCTCCGGTCGGCATGACGCAGACGACATCGTTGCGGGCGATCACGTCGTCGATGACTTCGCGCTGCTGTGGCCTGAACTGCTTGAGGCGAAAGACGGATTGGAGAATGGACTCCGGGGAAATCATGAACGGTTCAATGTAACACTTCAGTTATTCCCCGGTATGTGCTGCCGCGGAACGATTCCGCTTACAAAACTCATTCCGCCTAGTTTTTCGGAAGAGTCACGCCGAGTTCTTCCGCCCGCTTGAACATCAGTTCCTGGCATAGGTCGATGGCTGCCTCGCGCTCCCGGCCGTCGTAAAGGGACTCAATAGTCAGGTACGCCTTTACACGTCCGAGCAATTGGAAAGCGGCATCGTGCCGGATGGTCTCGAGCGCAATAGCGATGTGACGCGCCGATAACTGAGTCCGCGGAACCGACCTTTTGGCCTCTGCCTGTGGCGGAGGTGCCTGTGGCAGAGGTGAAGGAACGGCGATTCCCTCTGGCGGCGTTTCCTGCAAATCGAGAACGGGATCTGGCCGTAACTCAACGATCGCAGGTCCGGATTCCGGTTTCAGTGCCGGCACCAAACCCGACAGAAGTACCAGCGTCTCGATATCTCGTTCTCCAAACACGTCAGCCTCACCCGAAAACACTGCAAAGACGCCGAAGGAATCGTCGTCATAGCTCAGAGGCACGGCCAGCATGGAGTAAATGCCCGACTGCCGGCAGGCCTCGGCGTTTACGCGAGGATCATTCTGCGTGTCGTTACAGCAGATGACTTCGCCTGTACGCATGCATGTACCCGAAATCCCCGAGTCGCGGCTAACCGTGGTGCCGAGTGGAGGCGCCAGTGATCCAGCACGTGCCCGGCAGGTGACTTCGTTGCCGTCGAAGAGAGCGATCGCAGATCCCTCGGCGTTGGTGAAAGCAAGCGCTTCGTTGGCGATGATGCTGAGCGATTGTGCGGGTAAGAGACCGGAAAGCCGGAGCTTAAGTGCAGCGAGATTCGGCTCAGTCTGAGTAAGAATTCGAGGTAAAGAAATTGAAACCGAGTGCGCCACGGTTTTCCGGCGCAGTCGGCGAGAGGTGTCAGTTGTACCGTACGGCATCACGCTCCAACAATCGGCGAGGGGGAGTGAGGCAGAGGGCCTCGTCGCAGATTACGTGGTGATCCTGATTCTTAAGTTAGGACAATTCTTGATTGGTGACAATTAGGAATATTGATTACGGTGAGGAAAATCGCTGGACAAAGCAGATTTTGTCCTCACAGTACAATGTTCCGTTCTTATGAAACGTGTACTGACAGCAATCGTTCTGATTCCAGTGGTGTTGCTTGCGGTTTTCCGTGCTCCGTCATGGTTGTTCGCGGCGTTAGTTGGCGCGGTGGCGCTGCTGGCCACGCGCGAATTCGTGGACCTGGCGAAGCACTACAACGTAACGCCGTTTCGCATGCCCACTTATGCCGGTATCGCGCTGATGTTCCTGGCGCTGATCGTTCGCGCGTTTCAGGCTCAGACTCCGACGCTGGCAACGGAGGCGCTGTTCCTGATCGTATTCACCGCCTTTGCGTTTGGTGCATTCATTTATCTGGTTGTGGGAATGATGCGACGCGACCTGGCGACGTCATATCCCGCGGCTGCAGCGTCGTTCTTTGCGCTCGGGTATTGTGGCGTGCCCCTTTTGCTGCTGGCCAACGTCCGGCAACAGTGGGCCGGCGCATTCCTGATCCTGTACCTGTTCCTGGTGGTGTGGACGGGCGACACGGCGGCGTATTACGTCGGACGAGCCATCGGACGTCACAAGATGGCGCCGCGTGTAAGTCCGGGGAAGTCGTGGGAAGGTGGCATCGCGTCGTTCTTCGGATCGATCGGAATTGGCGTGCTGGTTTTCAGTTATGCACGTCCGATCAGCGAGGCCCTGTTGAGCGCCAAGCTCATCGAGCAGTGGCAGGGATACATGGCGCCGACGCCACCGTTATGGCAGGTGGTGGTGCTTTCAGGTAGTCTCAACGTTGCCGCGCAACTGGGTGATCTGGTGGAGTCGCTGCTGAAGCGCGGAGCGGGTGTAAAGGATTCGGGAACTTTGTTGCCGGGCCACGGCGGAGTACTGGACCGGATTGACGCGCTGTTATTTGCGGTTCCGGTGCTCTGGTACTTTGCTGCTTTACGTGTGCTGGCCTGATAGAATGAAAGTCCCAGCCAAATGAAGAGAATTGCCATCCTTGGCTCAACGGGTTCCATTGGGCACAGCACCCTGAATATCGTTGAGTCCTACCCGGAACGGTTCCAGGTAATCACACTCGCAGCCGGCAACAACGTTGACACGGTTTTCGAGCAGGCGAAGAAGTTCCGCCCGAAACTGGTGTCAGTCGCTACCGAAGAAAATGCGAATCTCCTGCGGGCGAAGCTCGCAGACGCCAAACTTGGACATATCGAGGTCGTATTCGGGACGGCGGGTACTGTCAGGGTGGCAACGCATCCGGAAGTGAACTTCGTGGTAAGCGCGATTGTTGGCGTTGCCGGGCTGGAAGCCACTTACGAAGCGGTGAAGGCGGGGAAGAGCGTCGGGCTGGCGAACAAAGAGTCGCTGGTAGTAGCGGGTGAGATCATCACAGCCGAAGCGCGGAAGAACAACGTTCCGCTGCTGCCCATCGATTCCGAGCACAATGCGGTGCATCAGTGCATGCGCGGCGGAACCCTGGACGAGGTGGACAGAGTCTGGCTGACGGCTTCCGGCGGTCCTTTTTTACACACGCCTGCTCACGAATTTGCGGTGATCACCGTCCAACAGGCATTGAATCATCCCACCTGGAAGATGGGGCGAAGGATCACCATCGACTCCGCGACGTTGATGAATAAGGGGTTTGAGGTCATAGAGGCCTGTCGTTTGTTCAACTTACCGCCGAAGCAGGTGGACGTAATCGTGCATCCGCAGAGCACGATTCACTCGATGGTGGAATTCAGGGACGGAAGTATCCTGGCACAGTTATCGGTCACAGACATGCGGCTGCCGATTCTGTACGCTTTGACCTTTCCGGAGCGTACCAAATCGGACCTAAGGTTTTCGTTACGTGACCTTCGGAAACTCGACTTTTATGCTCCGGATATGGGAAAGTTCCCCTGTCTACGGCTGGCCTACGAAGCGGCCGAGGCGGGAGGATCTAAAACGATCGCTTTGAATGCGGCCGATGAAGTGGCAGTAGCGGCTTTTCTTGACGGTGAAATCCCGTTTACGGGGATCGCACAGGTGATTGAGGAGACGCTATATGAAACTACAATGTCGCATCCTGAATCTATAAGTAGTGTATTGGGCGTTGATGCCGAGGCCCGGCTGACGGCCCGCCGCCGGGTTGAACATCTGGCGAAAAAGTCAGCACAAACAGTGCAGGTGAATTAAGAGGTAAAGTTCCCCAGCTATGCAGGATTTTCTAATCGCAGTAGTAGCCGTCGGTTTCGTGCTCGGGATCATGATCCTGATCCACGAGTTCGGCCATTATGCCGCCGCCAAGTTGTTTGGCGTGCGGGTTGAAGTTTTCTCCATTGGTTTCGGTAAGCGGCTACTCGGCTTTCGCCGGGGCGACACAGACTACCGGATCAGCCTGATCCCTCTCGGCGGATACGTGAAGATGACCGGCGAGAATTTCATGGAAGAGCGCTCGGGCGCTCCCTATGAGTTCATGGCCCATCCGCGCTGGCAGCGCTTCATCATTGCGGCGGCCGGCCCGTTCATGAATATCCTGCTGGCGGTTGCGCTGCTCACGGCCGTGTTCATGATTCGCTACGAACACCCGTTGTTCCTGGAGCGCGCGGCGGTGGTGGGATCGGTGATCGACGACTCTCCCGCGGCCAAGGCGGGATTCGAACCGGGCGACCGGATTGTGCGCATCGACGGCGTCGAGAATCCGAACTGGGAAGACGTCCTGCGTAAAGTGCTGCTAAGCCCAAATCATTCGTTGCCGGTGCAAGTCGCGCGTAACGGTGAAATCCTGGACAAAACGATTGTTCCGCACGCGGTTGGACCGGACCAGGCTGGCGGTGACACCGGATGGGTGCCGCAGCAGCCGAATATCGTCACGTTCGTGGAAGAGAATAAGCCCGCTGCAAAGGCAGGCTTGAAGGTTGGCGACGAGATTACTGCGCTGAACGGAAAGCAGACTCGCACGACCGAAGAAATGATCAAGATGCTCCAGGCGAACAAGAGCGCTCCGGTGGAAGTGACTGCGCTGCGCAACGGCCGGGAGATGAATTTCACGGTTACGCCGATGCTGGATCGTCGCGACGACGGCACCGAGCAATACCGGATTGGCATTCACAGCAATCCTGTTCACATCGACAAGCTGTCCTTCGGCGAAGCGCTCTCGAAGTCAATCGACGAGAACAAAAAGAACTCTTTGCTGGTGTTCGACCTCGTCGGAAAAATGCTTCAGCGTAAGGTTTCGGTGAAACAGATGTCGGGTCCGATCGGTATTGCGCGGGCGTCGGGAGATGCCGCGAAACAGCCGGGTTGGGCTCCGCTGATGTACCTGATGGCGATGGTCAGCCTGCAACTGGGATTGTTCAACCTGTTCCCGTTCCCGATTCTCGACGGCGGCATGATCCTGATGCTGGCGATTGAAGGAATCCGCAGGAAGGACATCAGCCTGGCGGTGAAGGAACGCGTGTACCAGGTAGCATTTGTGCTGCTGGTGCTATTCGCGGCGCTGGTGATCTTTAACGACATCGCGAAGCTGCCGGCGTTCACACCAAGACTGCCGTAATTACTCAATCGAGAAGACAAGGCGCGACTTCGGTCGCGCCTTTGCTTTTGCGAACGCTTAGAAGCCCAGGGTGTCGTCGGCGGAAGGGCCGTAAGTTGCCGGGACAGGTACGCCATTCAGCCGAAGGTATACGCCAAGCTGCGCGCGATGGTGTACCAGGTGGTTCAGAAACATTTCGCGATAGGCGAGGAATCGCGATCCTTCAAAGATAGTTTTGCCGCTGAATGCCAGGCGCCAGTTATCGTTCCACGCAGTGTCGGGAAGTTTCTTCAGAGCCTCGCGGACCTTCTCCGCACCCTCATCGAGGGCTTTCACTAGCTGCTCGGGGGATTCGAACGGTAGCGGCTTCCAACTGCTGGTGGAGAAGTCCAGCTCCGGCGTGGTTAAGATAGTAAGTCCGAATCCTGCGAGTTGCGCAACGTGAGGAGCGAGATCCTTCAACTTCATAGACTTTGCGTGTGGCGCGAAATCGGGCTTCATGGGAACACGTTCGAGCGTAATGCGGGTGGTCTTAATCTCGGCCTCGAATTCGGCCAATAGCAGTGTGCTGATAGACATGGTGAGGTTCCTTTCCATGACGGGGCATCCTCGACCCCGAAACGGCAACTATTTTCGCCTTTTGTTCGCTATTTGAAAAGCGGAATCTTAAAGAAAAAGGCGCGACTCACGCCGCGCCTTGTCCAAACACAAGCGGGTTAGCTGAGCCGGGTGCAGACTGCCTTGGTTTCTGTGTACAGCTCAAGGGCGTCGTGACCCATCTCGCGTCCCCAACCGGACTCTTTGTAGCCACCGAACGGCATGGCGGCGTCAAAGATGTTGTAGCAGTTGATCCACACGGTGCCTGCACGCATCTCCGCTGCGATCTGGTGGGCCTTGGAGATGTCCTTGGTCCACACTGCTGCCGCGAGTCCGTAAGGGTTGCTGTTGGCGCGCTCAACGAGTTCGTCGGAGCGTTCGAACGGGATCGCAGCCACCACAGGTCCGAAGATCTCTTCCTTCACGCACTTCATGTTCTCGTTGGTGTTTACGAGTACGGTTGGCTCGACGAAGTAGCCTTGCTCGCCGTGACGCTTGCCGCCGGCAACGGCCTTTGCCCCTTCGCTCAGACCGGACTGGATATAACTGGTGACGCGGGCGAGTTGCTCATCGCTGACCAATGGACCCATCTGGGTGTCAGGCGACATACCGGGACCGAGTTTGATCTTTTTGGCCTGCTCGGCGACGCCTTCCACCACTTCATCAAACGCACGCTTCTCAACGTAAAGGCGCGACCCGGCGCAGCAGCATTGACCATGATTGAAGAAGATCGCGCTGGCGGCGCCAGGGATGGCGGTCTTCATGTCGGCGTCGGCGAATACGATGTTCGGCGACTTGCCACCGAGTTCGAGAGAGACCTTCTTCAGGTTTCCAGCGGCGGCCTTCAAGATGATCTTGCCGACTTCCGTGGAACCGGTGAAGGCTACTTTATCCACGTCGTTGTGCGCTGAGAGCGCGGCACCGGCGGTTTCGCCGTAGCCCGGAACAACGTTCACGACGCCTTCAGGGAATCCGGCTTCCATGATGAGTTCGCCGAGTCGGATGGCGGAGAGTGGAGTCTGCTCAGCAGGCTTCAAAATTACCGTGCAGCCTGCCGCCAGTGCGGGGCCGAGTTTCCAGGCTGCCATCAGCAGCGGGAAATTCCACGGAATGATCTGTCCAACGACGCCCACGGGCTCACGAAGGGTATAGGCGAGATATCTCGCACCCGGAGTGTAGGGAACCGAGATCGGGATGGTGTTGCCTTCAATCTTGGTCGTCCATCCGGCCATGTAACGGAACAGGTCGATTGCGAGAGGAACGTCGGCAGCGCGAGCGACACCTACAGGCTTGCCGTTGTCGAGTGCTTCGAGTTGCGCAAACTCTTCGAGGTTCTTCTCGAGCAGGTCGGCAAGCTTCCAGATGAGACGGCCGCGTTCGGAGGAGGTCATCTTCCGCCAAGGGCCTTTGTCGAACGCTCGACGCGCGGCGGTGACGGCGAGGTTGATGTCGGCGGCGTCACCCTCAGCTATATATGCCATCTCCTTGCCGGTGGAGGGATCGTACGTGGGGAAGGTTTTTCCGGAAACGGCGTCTACCCATTTTCCGTCGATCAACATTTTGCGGGGGGTCGCGATGAACTTGGAAACATGCTCGTTCACCAAGGGAGCTACTGCTGTGCTCATAGCCCATCTCCTGTCCGGAGCGTGCTGGGAAGGGCGCTCCGCTGCTAGTTGAATTTAGTGCGTTACGTGAATACCCACTACCACGACGGCGGCATCCTCTTCCGCCGAAGGGAAGTAAATGTAGCACAAAAAGTACTTTCTTTCAGGAGTGGGAAAACGAAAAGGAGTGGGGCTCTGGAGACCAGACAGTCAGCGTATGAATCGGTCAAGCGGTATGAAACCGGAGTGATGGTTCCATACAGGACGGCCTGGCTAACGACCGAGAGAGTTAACGTAATTCACAGTCAACTTCAACGCGCAGCACGACTCAGGCGTACTTGCCGTGTTCAAGAGAAAGTCGCGTCATCGTTGAAATCACGACGTGGCCTTAACTTAGGAGAAAGAACGTAATGAGAAGTGTCGTGCCTGTGATTGTTCTGATTGGATTGCTTGTGGGAACAATACCAACATTTGCCCAAGGCCGCCTTGGCCGCCGCGGAAACATGCCGGCGGCGGAAGACCGCCTGAAGAATTTGTCCGAGAAACTCCAGCTTTCAGACGATCAAAAGGCCAAGATCAAGCCCATCCTCGAGGACGAAGCCAGTCAACTTCAACAAATCAAGAAAGATGGTTCGAAATCGCGTCAGGAGAAAGTCTCGAAAGCCCGCGAGATTCACCAGGCGCATATGGACAAGATTCGTCCCATCCTGACCGACGATCAGCAAAAGAAACTTGATGAAATGAGAGAAGAAGCAAAGGAGCGCATGAGAAGCCGGCGACAATAAGAGGGTTTGTAATGGGGCTGTTGTAGGCCTGAACAACGGCCCTGACCTCTCCCCTGCGTGCTAGAATTTTAATAAGTCACACGTATTCAAGAATTTCCAACATGGCAGAGATACGTCGCAGAGGATCCGTTACCTGTACCATCGGCAATGTCCGCGTGGGCTCCGACGCGCCAGTAATGGTGCAGTCCATGACCAACACCGATACCGCTGATGTGCTCTCCACCGTTGCACAGGTGGAAGCACTGGCGCGCGCCGGATCGGAAGTGGTGCGCGTGACGGTGAACAACGACGAGGCTGCCGCTGCCGTCCCTCGCATTGTGGACTTGCTGGACCGCAAGGGTATCAGCGTTCCCATCATCGGCGACTTCCATTACAACGGCCACATCCTGCTGAAGAAGTATCCCGAGTGCGCGCGGATGCTGGCGAAGTACCGCATTAATCCCGGCAACGTGAGCGTCGGGCGGAAAGACGACGACAACTTCCGCACGATGATCGAAGTGGCCGTCGAAAATCAGAAACCGGTTCGCATCGGCGTGAACTGGGGTTCGCTCGACCAGCAACTGCTCACCCGCATGATGGACGACAACAACAAGCTTGCGGACCCACTGCCGGCTCGCGACGTGACCATGGAAGCGATGGTAGTGAGCGCACTGAAGTCTGCGGAACTGGCGGAGAAGTACGGACTGCGTCACGACCAGATCATCCTGAGCGCGAAAGTGAGTGGCGTGCAGGACTTGATCGATGTTTACCGGAACCTGGCGGCTCGCTGTGACTATCCACTGCACCTCGGTTTGACGGAAGCAGGCATGGGCGTAAAGGGAATTGTCGCGTCAACGGCGGGACTTGCAGTCCTGTTGCAGGAAGGGATTGGAGACACGATTCGCGTTTCCCTTACACCGGCCCCGAACGGCGATCGCACGGAAGAAGTCGTAACTGCGCAGCAGATTCTGCAGTCGATGGGCATCCGCAGCTTCACGCCGCAGGTGACGGCGTGTCCAGGATGCGGACGAACGACGAGCACCTATTTCCAGGAACTGGCTGAGAATATCCAGAGTTATCTTCGCAACCAGATGCCAATTTGGCGCGACAACTACATCGGCGTGGAAGAGATGAAAGTGGCTGTCATGGGATGCGTGGTGAATGGTCCCGGCGAATCAAAACACGCCAACCTTGGTATCTCACTTCCCGGGACATTTGAGGAGCCAAAGGCTCCTGTGTATGTTGACGGTCGATTAATGACCACACTGAAAGGCGACCACATCGCCGAAGAGTTCATGAAGATCCTGCAGGATTACGTGGACTCACACTACGCACCGAAGACGGAAGCGGTCGCGAAGTAATCAGCTCAACCTACTGAATACACCGGGGGCACGGCAGCTTCGCCGTGCCCTCCACTGACCACCGGCGCGTTCGTTGTCGCGCGGAAAACGGACGTGGTCGCGTTATAAACTCAGTAGGCCGACCGACACACCGAGCCAAACCACAAATCCCGCCACTACCAAAGCCGTCCGAATCAAAGCGTTGTCGATGAACCAATTCCAATTCGCATCCATAAGAACCTCCCGGTTGCCTACTTTTCTGACGTTTGCATTTCCGTTTCGTCAACCGATTCTGTCCCTGTATACGAAGGACTGATGGCAAAAGTTCCCTGGATTTCCTTTGTCACCGAAAGTGACACTTTTTTGCAGCGAGTTCGGCGATTTCAATTTGGGAATTTCTGTAAATAATTGCGAATCTAAGTAGCTCCCACCTGGAACTTCGGCGATAAGCTTCGCTTCAGTACTGAGCACTTGGGGAGGTGTTCATGAAGCGGTCACGCCTTATTCGGCTTCTTCTCATCGTTTTCTGCTTTTTAGTCTGGGTGGGAATCTGCACGGCCCAACAGGTCACTTTGCTCCACGTGAACGACACGCATTCGCACATCGACGCCTGGGGACCGAAAGACGCAAATCTCGACGGCACTCTCGGCGGATTACCGAAAGTAGCCACGGTTGTTGGCATGCAACGCGCAGCCGACCCGCAGGCTCTGTTTGTGCACGGTGGCGATTTGTTCCACGGAGATCCGTTCTTCAACCAATACTTCGGGATTCCGGAGATTCAGATCCTTCAACAACTCGGATTGAACGCGATGGCCGTCGGCAATCATGAGTTTCAGTACGGGCCTGACTTCCTGGCCTTTGTGCTGAGCTACTCGATGCCGACGTATCCTGCGCCTCCGTCGTTTCCGCTGGTAAGTTCGAACCTCGATTTCGCCAACTACCCATATCTGCCTTGGATCGGTTCGACCACACTCAAGGAAGTGAATGGAGTGAAGGTCGGATTCTTTGGCATCACCACCCCGTACGACGTGATTGAGCAGCCTGCTCCGGTAGTGGTGCGCGAAACGCTGGCAGAGGACTCAGCCGCCGCTGTTGCGCAGTTGCGGTCGCAGGGAGCGCAGATCGTTGTGTGCCTGTGTCACACGGGTATGCAGGTATCTGAATTGCTGGCGCAAGTTGTGCCGGGGATCGATGTGATCGTGAACGCGCACGACCACGTTGCGCTCGCGGAACCGAAGATGGTTGTGTCGCCGACGGGCACAACGATCATCGTTTCGGCCGGACAGTATTACCGGTGGGTTGGGAAGTTGCGGCTGAACTACGACGGAACACATGTCTCCATGGTGGATTATTCGCTGCTGTCTGTTGATGAGAATGTGCCGGCGTATCCGTCGCTCCAGGCAGTAGTCGACAGTCTGAAGCCGGAAATCGTCGCTCGTTACGGAGACATCTATCACACCCAGATTGCCTGGGCGACTGCGCCGATCTCCAAGGAATTCGATCCCGATCACATCAAACGTGACACGGCTCTCGGGGACCTAGTCGCCGATGCCTACCGGAACCACACCGGGACAGAGATCGCATTGGAAGCCAGCGGCTTCATCAACGAAGATATGCCGCCTGGGCCCATCGTGGGAGCGGATGTGTTTCGCGTGATGAGCTATGGCATCCCGCACATGACCCAAACCGGTTTGTCGATCGATCTGTTCCGCCTGGCGACGTTCCGCATCAGCGGCGCGGAACTGATCAAAGGATTGGAAATAACGCTGACGAACACGGATTTGTATCCGCAGATTTCAGGGATGCGCTTCGAAATGGACTCGCGTAACCCTCCTTATCAGCGCATTCTGCTCGATACAGTCCACATCAACGGGCACAAACTCGACCCCACCCGGCTCTATTCGGTTACGGGAACCGAGGGATTGGTGATGTTTCTGCCCATGATGGGACTTGAGGTGCAGGACGTTCATATACTTCCCGACACCGCCTACGACGCGATCAAGGCGCTCGTGATCCAACGGGCGATTCTCGATCCCGCGTATTCAGGACGTATTCGCGACGTGGCATCGATTCCGGGAAAGGCGCAAAAGTAGGTGACATGATCCCGCGCTCCTCAGGGGGCGCGGGTTTTCTTCTTAAGGCTCAGGCAGTCTTGGCATGGGGCACGACGATCGCTTCCAGCCGTGGGTAGGTTCTGAGCAGGGGTTCCGGTGCGAGAACCTTTCGGCCGGTGAGCATTGCCTTCAGTTCCAAGGCGTTCGCTGGAGCCTTGCCCTCGAAATGGTTGTTAGCGACCACAAAGGTGACGTCGGCTTTCTTTGCGACTAGTTCGATCTTTTCCTTCCAGCCTTCGAGTTCCTTGGTGGTGTAGAGGTAATCGTAGCGGTCGCTCGATTTTTCCGGATCGAACCACTGATCGTAGCGGCGTCCATGCAGGCGTACATAACCAATGCTCGAGGTGACATGCTCGCTCGGCTGGATCGCCTGGCCGAGAAGCGGTTGATCAATATTGCAGAACGCGACGTTCTTCTGCGCGAAGTAACGAAGCACGCCCTCGTTGCCCCAACTTGAATGGCGTACTTCCACCACCAGTGGATACTCACGGAATTGCCGAATCAGTAACTCGAGGTGATCACGGTTCTCGTTCGTATTCCTGAATGAGATGGGGAACTGCACCAGCACTGCGCCGAGCATGCCTTCTTCCGCGAGGGAGTCCAACCCGGCCTTGGCGTCGTCTTCATCTTTGTCGTTGAAGCGAATGGTTTTCGCCGAGGTTGACTCGACGACTGCGATCGGTGAATGCGTGAAGGCTCTGTTCAGCTTGGCGGTGAAGACGAAGTCCGGATTAACCGCCTTCGCTTTGCGGCACCACAACTTTCCGATCTCCGGGCGGATGTGCCCGTAGAACGAGCTGTTGATCTCGATCAGGTCGAAATACTGCGCGAGATACTCGACAGGATGCTTGTCCTTCTTAAGTTGGGCAGGGTACACGGTCCCGTCCCAATCCTTGTAAGACCATCCTGCGGGGCCGATGTGGATCTTCACTGGATCATCGTAAATCAATAGAAAGCCAGCGCGACGTAGTATGTGCCGCCCGGATTTTCCGGGCTTTGTGCGAAACAGGTTGCGACCGAGTACTTGGAAATGTCGCGATTACGTGCGAGCCGCTGTGCGGATTCCGGCAGGTCTTCCGGGTTGCTGTTGTTGTAAGTAACGGCGTAACGCACATCGGGCAGACCAAGTACCGCCTGTGCGTTGACCTTGCCGGCTTTGCCCATCCTGCATGCAAGCTGTTTGAGCGTTGCCGAATTTAGGCGCTCGAGTCGCGGCGAGCGGTAGCGACGGCGCAAGTCCGTGAACGCTTTCGCGACCAGTTCTTCCGCCTGGGCGGCCGTCCGCTCTTCGATTACATGAGCGAAATTCTGCGCGGCCCAATAGGTGCCGTCCTGCCCACGGGCGATTCCGACACCAACGTCGCTGTAGCGCGGTTCAAGGATGTTCTCCCGGTGCGGCGGCGACTTCATGAAATTCGGATGAAGGTCTTCGAAGAAGGTGCTAAAGCCGACGTTTTCGCCGGCGCGATCGAAGCGAAGCCCCGTAGCCGAAATGCGCTTCGAGACTTCAGGTTCTCCGGGCAGTTGATGAGAGAGCTTTCCGGTTTGCGCCATTCGCTCAGCGTGTTGGCGGGCCGACTGAACCAGGTAAGGATTCAGTTTCAGATCGGGCAGGCCGGCTTCGCGTCGAGACTGGTTGAGTTCGTCGACGAGTTTCTGCTCGTCGGAAGTTGGTTGAACTTGGGACCATCCTGAAAAGGGAAGGATTAAGGCGACCAGGATTAGGACTAGCGATCTCATCGTCGAAGGATGCTCAAACTCTTGGATGCTTATCCGCAATAATCTCACGGAACTAAGGCGAAAAAAAAGCGAATACTCGCACCCGTTTGTGATACGATTCGCGCCAAGCTTTAATCTCCAAGTTGGAGTCATGATGGGCCAGGCAGCAATCATTTTAGTCTCGATTATCTGCGGAGTAGGAATCGGTGTCTTTATCGGGAGGCTGCTGGCAAGTGACAGACTTCGCAAGGACTTCGAAACAAAGTTGAGCGATGCCGAGCGGCGGACGGCAACGGCCGAAGCCGCGGTTCCAGAGTTGCGTACCCAGTTCAGCCGGAAGGATGCTGAAAGCAAGCAGTTGCAGGAGCGGCTGGAAGCCGAGTTGAAGGCGCGCAGCATTGCGGAAACCGCTCTTGGCGAAGAGCGCAAGCGACTGGAGGAACAACGTGCTCTGCTGAGCGAAGCCCAGGACAAGCTGCGGGACGCATTCCAGGCTGTCGCCGCACAAGCGCTAAGTTCAAACAACGAGTCGTTTCTGCAACTCGCCAAGAGTACCCTGGAGAAATATCAGACTGAAGCGAAGAAGGAACTCGAGGCGCGGCACACAGCCGTCGCTACTTTGGTCGATCCCATCAAGGAAAGCCTCGCGAAGGTTGATACCCAACTCCAGGAACTCGAAAAGAGCCGGAGCCAGGCATACGGAACTCTGACCGAACAGGTGAAGTCGCTGATCGGATCACAGCAGAAGCTGGAGGCTGAAACCGGAAAGCTGGTAACAGCCTTGCGTGCTCCGAATGTCCGCGGACGTTGGGGCGAGATCCAGTTGCGGCGCGTGGTCGAGATCGCCAATATGATCCCGTATTGCGATTTCGAAGAACAGGTGAGCGTTTCCACCAGCGATGGGCGTCTGCGTCCTGACCTGATTGTGAAGCTGCCCGGCGGCAAGAATGTGGTGGTGGATGCGAAGGCCCCGCTCCAGGCGTACCTGAATGCGCTGGAGGCGCAGGACGAAGATCATCGCAAGGGGCATCTGCTCGCCCACGCGCGCCAGATTCGCGAGCACATGAAGAAGCTCAGCTCGAAGGCCTACTGGGAACAATTCCAGCCAACGCCGGAGTTTGTTGTTATGTTCCTGCCCGGTGAAACCTTCTTCAGCGCAGCCCTCGAACAGGACGCCACGCTCATCGAAGATGGCGTGATGCAGAAGGTGATCCCGGCTTCGCCAACCACTCTCATTGCGTTGCTGAGGGCGGTCGCCTATGGGTGGACGCAAGAGAAGCTTGCCCGCAACGCTCTGGAGATCAGCAACCTTGGCAAGGAACTGTACGAGCGGTTGCGCGCCATGGGCAATCACATGGAGGCGGTCGGTAAGGGCCTCGACCGTGCGGTTGAGTCTTACAACCGAGCTGTGGGATCGATGGAATCACGTGTGATGGTTTCCGCGAGGAAGTTCGCGGAGTTGGGACCCGCGGTGACCGAGGAAATTGCCGAGCTACAGCCAGTGGAGAAGACCACACGGACTCTGGAATTATTCGACAGCACAGAGGAACTGGCGGCTTCGGCAGGCGCCGAGTAGCTGCATCAACGGTAAGCTATCGCTCCATTTAAGATGTGGACAGAAAGGTTTGCTCGATGTCCCATCGTGTTTGCCCCTGGTGGCTCGGATATCTGCTTGCAAGTCCCCTTCGCCGTCTGTTTACGAAGCCCGAGCAGTTGCTCTCCCGTTACATTCAGCCCGGCATGACAGTCCTCGAACCGGGGCCGGGGATGGGCTTCTTTACGCTGCCCATCGCGAAGATGGTCGGTCCCTCCGGGCGTGTGGTTGCCATTGACGTACAGCAGAAGATGATAGACGGACTGAAGCGTCGGGCAGAGAAGGCCGGAGTCGGCGATCGTATCGACGCGAGGGTTGCTGGACCGGAAACTCTTGGTATTTCCGATTTGGCCGGGCAGGTGGATTTCACGTTGGCTTTCTACGTAGTGCACGAATTTCCAGAAGGGCATCCGTGCTTTCGCGAAGTCGCCGCTACTTCGAAACAAGGGGCAATGTTTTTGGTTTCAGAGCCGACGGGGCACGTCGACGACGCATTCTTCGCTTCGGAGTTGAAGCAAGCGGAGGCTGCGGGCTTCGCAGTCGCGGAGCGGCCGAACATTCGCCGGAGCAAAACTGTGTTACTCCGCAAAATGTAGGTGGCTACGCCGGGAAGAGTCCCATCTGCGCCGCTTGCGAGGCTCGGGCACTCGCCGGTTTCGGATGGCTTGCGTAATCCCAGCGCCCGTAAAGCCCATATTTTTTACGCAAGCTGGTCATCAGCGTCGAGATTCTCTTTCTATACGCAGCGGTCACGAAAGCCTTCTCTCCGTAGCGCGCACGATACTTTTCAACCAGGTGAGGAAATTCCTTCTCGAGAAATGGCAGGAAGACGTTTGCCGAGCACGGCTTCAGGAATAATGGGTTGGCGTAGATGTATAGTCCGCCATGTTCTTTGGTTGCTTTTACCAGCGCATCGAGATCGCGCAGCGAGTCGTTGATGTCAGGCAGCACTGGTGCGCAGATCACACCCGCAGACACGCCCGCTTGCGTTAGAGCCCGAACCGCCTCCAGGCGCAAATCTGGACGCGGTGCTCGCGGTTCCAGAATGTGAGCCAAACGGTAGTCCAGCGTCGTTACGGTGAGATTCACGTACATGCGATTGCGCTCGGCGATCTTGCGCAGCAGATCGGTATCGCGCACGACCAGGTTCGACTTGGTCACGATGCTGATGTCGAGCCCCTCATGTCGCGAGAACTCTTCCAGAATCGAGCGTGTAACTTCATACCGCCGCTCGGCCGGTTGGTAAGGATCCGTGGCCGTGCCAATCGCGATCTGCTCTCCGTCCTTAACTTTCTTCAGATCACGACGTAGCTGGCTGACCACATCCTGCTTCACGTAGATCAGCCGCTCAAACGCGAGCGGATCGCGAAGTTCCATGAACTCGTGCGTATACCGTGCGTAGCAGTATTTGCAGGCGAATTCACATCCGCGAAACGGATTTACGGTCCAGGAGAATGGCATCCGGGGCACGTTGCAGCGATTCAGGATCGACCGGGTCTGGATAGTGAAGTACTCGATGTTGTGTCCGTCGCGGATGTGTTCCCCAGCGGCGGCAAGGCGGGCAATCCCCACGAGTTTCGGGTCATCGCAGTCGGGAGGGAGAAGCGGAAGGGAAGCCATAGGGAGGTACTCGACTTTCGCTTTTTCTTCGCTATCGTATTCCCGAAATGGGAAACTCGTCAACACCAGGAAGGAAGAAGGAAAACGGGCCGCCGTCAGATGTAGGCGGCCTTGGTTTGGGAAGGGGCGGATTGCTAGTGACAGCCGTGCTGCCGTTCGTGCTCGCGCAAAGCGCGCAGGGCTTCCGCGATGGCGGTATTCATAGCGTCCATCTTACGGTCGGTCATGTGAACGCCCATGGTGCGGTGGCTTTGCAGCCTGTTCAGCGCAATGCGCTCATATTGCTCGTATAGGTGATTCCACGTATTACAAAGCATCGAGGCCAGAATAGGCGGTGAGCTTTTCGTCTGACAAGCAAAACGGCTGAAAACTGTTTACTACAGCACTATTTCAGAGACACATTTGGGAACGATGCAACTCTGGTACCAATCGACGTCAAGTGATCGTTAGCGGGGCAAGAATTTGCGTCAAGAGGAGTTTCGATTTGGGAGTTAGCGTTTTTTCAAGAACCATCCCACCGCGAATCCCAAAAGAGCGAGAGCGGCGAGTCGTTTATGGTCCCGAATCGGAACAAATCTGGTGCCCGCCGACGAGATCTCAAGCACTCCGATTGGTTTTACCATCGCACCACCGCCGCCACCGCCTCCCTGGCCGAGGCGTTGCTCTTCCGGATTGCGACTGGGACCCATCCCGAAGCCCGCGCCGAATCCGTATCGGACGCGGGCCACAGGGATGATGGTCTTGCCTTCGGCACTGACCGGGTCGCCGAAGACGGTTTTCACCGTCGTGCTCCCGGCGATGCTGGTGTGAATCGATTCCAGATACTTCTGTATTTCCATCGTTACTCGTCGTCTTTGCCCGTCGGCATCTGAGGCATCTGGCCTCCCATCATGCCGCCCATGCTGAATTTCTGGTATCCGGAGGGGATTTCAAACAGCGAGGCTGCGGGCATTCCTTCCTGGATGTTGTTCAATTCGATGGTCGCGTCATTGGTTTGGGTGCGAATCGGAAAGTGAATTTTCTTGTCCAGCCACACGGTCATCGTGGACCCATCTTTTTTGTTCTTGAACAGCCACTTGTCTGTTGTGCGGCCGTTGACCGTCTCAGTACCCACCTTTTCGCAAGTCATATCAGTTGCTGCGGAGCACGGATTCGTCGGATCGTAGGACTTCAGGTCGGGCATCTTGGGGCCACGATGCATGCTTTGTTGTCCGGCGCGCATTTCCATGTACATCTTCTGCTGCGGCATCACCATGTAGCTGACCTTCCCCGGGATGTCGTTGATCATGATGCTCTGATGCCCGGCGGCGTTCATATCCCAGCGCATCTTCGTGCCGCTGAAATACATTTTCCCGTTCATGGTTTCTCCGCCTTTGGCTTTCATGGTCAGATCCCCAGAGAAGGGAACCGCGCCCGGAACCTGCGCTAATGCCAGCGAAGCGACAAACGCAAAAAGAATCACGACTGCGAATTTCCGCATATCTCCTCCGTACCTCGAACTTACGGTTTGCAAGGCTATCACAGCGCAACGGGGGTTTGCTGTGCATCGAAAGTGTCTGACCTGTTACCCTGAAAAGATATGCACCCGATCGTACTGAGTCTGCTGCTTGGTCTTACCGCTGCTGGAGCGAACGTTTTCGGCGGCGCGGTAATCGTGCAGAAACACTGGGAACGTCGCTACCTGCGATATTTCGTAGCGCTCGGCTCAGGGTTCATGCTGGCGACCGCGCTCATGGAAATGGTGCCAACCAGCTTCGAGTTGCGCGGCGAGAAGGCTGCATTGCTCGTCCTATTGGGATACCTGATCGTTCATTTTTTCGAGCATACGGTCAGTCCGCATTTTCACTTTGGCGAAGAAACGCATGAGCACGAGTTCCGCCACGCCCACAAGAGTTACTCGGTTCTGATTGGGTTGATGATTCACACGTTCTTCGACGGGATTGCCATCGCGTCCGGGTTCCTGGTTTCCAGTTGGCTGGGATGGGTGATCTTCCTTGCGGTTTTCTTACACAAGGTGCCGGAGGGATTTACGGTCGCGTCGGTCATGCTCGCGTCGGGGAAAAGCAAGGGCTTCGCATGGGGTTCGTCAGTGGCGCTGGGAGTTGCCACCTTGGCCGGTGTTGCCACTATGTCCATCACACAGCAGGCCGTCAGCGTGGGACTGCCCCTGGCAGCCGGTGTGACGCTTTATGTCGCTGCTTCGGACCTCATCCCCGAAGTAAACCGTGAGCCGGGAATCAAGATGGCCCTCGTCGTCTTTCTCGGAGTGGCTACGCTTTTCGTCCTCGATTTCGTTTTCCACATCCACCACTAATTCTCGAATCCGTGTTTAGAATGAAATGTCGCAATGAGTAGCCCTGTCCCATCCAGCATGCCTCCATTCCCGGAAGAACCATCAACTCAGAACGGGAAACTGCTCCGGAAGAGTGCTGTGGTGATTGCGGCCGGACTTGCCTTGCTCGTGTTCGCGGTCACGTCGGCTGCGGATCTGATCATGCTGTACAGGCATGAGCCGGTTCACCTGACTCTTGAGATATCCGACGGCATCTCAGCTATTGTGATCGGCGCCCTTTGTTACCGAGTCATCAAGCTTGAGCAACTGCGTCGCGAGCGTCTCCGGCAAAAACTGGAAGTGATCGCCGACATGAACCATCATGTCCGCAATGCGTTGCAGGTGATCTCGCTCACTACTCACTCGAACAACAAAGAAGAGATCAACACGATACGCGAAAGCGTGAACCGTATTCAGTGGGCATTAAGGGAATTGCTGCCGAAACTGTGATTACCTGCTGGCGTGCATGGCGACGACGCCGCCGAATCGACGTTCACGCTTCTGGAAATCGGCAATGGCGTCGAGAAGGTTCACACCGCGAAAGTCCGGCCAGAGAACGTCCGTCACGTAAATCTCAGAATAAGCAATCTGCCAGAGCAGGAAGTTGCTGATTCGCATTTCGCCGCTGGTACGGATCACCAAGTCCGGATCGGGGAGGTTGCGCGTGTACAGATGCCGCGAAATGGTTTCCTCGTCGATGGTCAGGTGATTCAGTCCGCCGTTACTGGCGGCGCTCTTTACGATCGACTGGAAGGCGTCTACCAGTTCGAGTCGCGCGCCGTAATTCAGCGCCAGAGTCATCACCATACCCGTGTTTTTCGCTGTTTCCTCACGTGCCCACTGCATGCGCTCCTGGACTTCCGTCGGAAGTTCATGCTGGCGTCCGATGTACTCAACGCGAATGTTGTTCCGGTTCATGGTGGGAACTTCCTGCTTGAGGAAGTGGCGAAGCAGCCGCATGAGGAAACCGGTTTCGGTTGCGGGTCGCCGCTGCCAATTCTCGGCGGAGAAGGCGTACAGGGTGAGTGCTGGGATATTGATGCGCGCCGCGGTTTCGACCGTGGACCGCACGGCCGTAACGCCTGCTTTATGCCCGGCTACACGTGGCATGTGCCGACGCTTCGCCCAACGGCCATTGCCATCCATTATGATGGCAATGTGCTGGGGCAGCCTTTCGGGGTCGAGACTGGCGTAGATTTTCGCTTCGTTCCGGTCCAGTCCGGCCGGGATAGCAGGGTGCAAACTCTACCTCGTAAAGTGGTCCGAAACCTGAACGTAACACAGCATGCAGGTTCTTGCAAATGCGGCAGTTACAATAGAAAGGCAAGTAAGTTGCCGATGTTTCGGACGCACCCTCGTGAAGTGGATATTCGGGTCCGTGTAGGAAACTATTTGAGAGACAAAGTGTTTAATGAGAATGGGGCCAGAGCGCTGAGCTTCATTCGTAGTCCTAAACTTAGCTAGATGACATCCCGTACGAAAGCATGGGTAGTGATGCTGTGCGCCTTCGTGGTGCTATTGAGCACCAGTGTGGAGTTGGCGCACTTCCATTCGGATTCAAATCCTGCCCCCATCACCAAGAAGAAAACTCCCGACGGATGTCTCGTTTGCCAGAACGCTCACTCGCCAGCGATATCCACCCAGAGTGCCGACCTCGCAGAGTTCCCTCTCGCCATCGGCACTGCGGCCCCATGCACTTCGAAGGGTAGTTCACAAGTTGAAGTGTTTGAGCGCTACGTTCGCCCTCCTCCCGGTTGTTGAAGTCGCCTGTATCGCAGTCCCCGATCGGCCTTTATCAACAGGAGTGAATTCATGGTATTCCGTCGTACATTTTTTGGTTATGCAGCATTGGCAAGCTTGCTTGCTTCCGTTCTGGTTCTCACGGCAGTCGCGCAAAACGTAGGCACGGTGATCGGAACAATCACGGATCCCACCGGGGCCGTGGTCCCCGGAGCAACAGTCTCGATCACCAGTTCGCTTTCCGGATATCGGCAGACCGTCAAGACCGACAACAATGGTCAGTACAAGTTCACGAACGTGCCGTTTGCGCAGTACACCATCCACGTTGAGATCAAGGGTTTTCACCACGCCGACAAGCGCGGCGAACTGCGGACGAACGTCCCAGTAACCGAGAACATGACCCTTGAACTGGCGGAAGCCCAGCAGGAAGTTACCGTCACGGAGCAGGCGCCACTCCTGGAAACCACTTCGGCTGGCACTCACCACGACATCGATCAACTCGAGATGGAAAAGTTGCCACTCACCCAGTCCAGCCGGGGCATGGCTGCGATCGTACAGACGCTCCCCGGTGTGGTGAAGGACGACAACGGTCGTATGCATGCCCGCGGTTCTGAGAGCCAGGTGCAGTATGTCGTCGACGGAGTGCCAATTACCGAGAATCTTGCCGGAGTTTTTTCCACGGCGCTGAGCGCAGGCAACATGCGTTCTGCCGAAGTTATCACCGGGAATGTCCCTGCCGAATACGGCGACAAAGTCGCTGCAGTTGTGATGTTCAACACCAAGTCAGGGCTCGAAATGCCGTGGCAAGGCAGCATCGGTTTTTCAGGTGGATCCTTCGACACCGCCGGGACCGGTGTTGAATTTGGTGGACACGTGAAGAAGTTCGGAGTTTATGTGAACTCCGACGTGAGCCGTAGCCGCAGATATCTGGATCCTCCCGAGATCGCGAACTTCCACAATACCGGCGGCAGCGCGCACCTGTTCAGCCGTTTCGACTACTCCCCGACGGACAAAGACAACTTGCGGCTCAGCCTGTCGACCAACGGAACAGACTTCCGTGTCCCCAATCGCTTGGAGCAGCAGGAGCTTGGCCAGAATGTCAGGCAGGAGCTGCGAGACGACTCCCAGTCATTCGGATGGGACCATGTCTTTAACAACACGACCTTGGGCAATCTGGTGATCTTTCGACGGTCATCAACGTCGCGATTGCTTGATCCGCTTGAAACCGGTTTTCCGTTCCATGCCGAACAGAATCGCCGTCTTCGCAATGAAGGTTTCCGAGCCAACTTGAGCCGTGAGTTTCCCCACAACTCGTTTAAGACGGGAATTGAAGCGCATCGGCTACCCATTACGGAACGGTTCATGATTGCCGCTACCGATCCGGCGATTCTCGAAGACCCAAGTAATCCTGCGTCGCATTTCTCGCTCTCAAACCCGTTCTCATTCCGGGACACGAAGACGGGAAAGCAGTTCGCATGGTACGTGCAGGATCGCTTCAAATGGGCCGGCTTAACGGCCGATATGGGCATACGCTACGATCATTACGACCTTCTACTAACCCAGGATGCGTGGAGCCCACGCATCGGGCTGGCGTACTATGTGGCGAAGACTGGCACGGTAGTCCGTGCGTCTTATAACCGGCTATTTCAAACGCCGCCGGTCGAGAACCTGCTGATCTCGTCATCGCAGGCGGGCGCGGTGTTCTCGGGGGACCCGAACAAAATCGTGACCCCGGTTCCGCCTGAAAGGCAAAACTTCTACGAGGTAGGCCTGCAACAGCAACTGGGTCACTATGTCCGACTTGACCTTGCCCATTACGTTAAGAACATCCGGAACATCAGCGATAAGGACCAGTTCCTCGACACCGGCATCATCTTTCCGGTGGCCGTATATTCAGGCGATGTTCGAGGTTACGAGGTGCGCCTCGACCTGGCGGCGGTTCGTGGGTTCACTGGCTTCCTCAGCTATGCGAACGCGAAGGCAAACAATACGACTCCTCTAAACGGTGGCTTGTTCCTGGGTACGGAATCGGACCTGCTGCTGGTGTCCGGCCTGCAGTTCCCGGCAGATCACGATCAGCGAAACACCGGATCATTCGGCGTTACTTATACTGCGCCGCGTGGCTGGTGGAGTTCGTTCACCGGTCGCTATGACAGCGGAGTCGCCAGCGAAGTAGATCCCCAGCTTTGGGCGACACTCGATCCTCGGCTGCAGGAGAACCTCGATCCGGTACGCGGGCGCGTAAAGCCAAGGGCCACCTTCGACATCGCAACTGGCTACACGCTTCGTTCGGAATCGCGGATGCCGATTGATCTGCAATTGTCCGTTACAAACTTGTTCGACCGGTTCTACCTGTACAACTTTGAAAGCGTCTTTTCGGGAACGCACATTGGACGTCCCCGCGAGGTCTCTGGCCGCATCGTGTTCCGCTTCAGCAGCGCCAAGCCAGAAAAGGACGCCACCACGTCAAGCAGTGGGTTTTAGTCCGATTGGAAGCCAACAAAAAGCCGAGGCTGTTATGCCTCGGCTTTTTGTGCCAGGTCGGAGGAGCAGAACTTATTTAGGTGGTGCGGACGGGACGCGTGACCATGTCGCGCATCTGCGTCAGCAGGCTCGACCACTGCATGCCGTTCAGCTTGGCGATGTACGGCACCATCTCGGCGATGAACTCGTCGGCCATCAACTCACGGATTTCCCGCTCACGCGAGCATGCTCCGCTCAACAGTTCGGGCACCGTGACTTCCAGCGCTGTCGCCAGCCTTTCCAGTGAAGACAGCGTTGGTGTAGCCTTTTCGTTCTCAATCTTGGAGACGTATGTGCGAGGTACGCGCATACGAAGTGCGAGCTGACGTTGGCTCAATCCGGAGCGTTGGCGCAACGCACGAATTGACATCGCAACCTGCAGGTGTCCGCCGCGATGTTCGTTGGCGACAGGCTGCGGCGCAACTACTGGCGTCGGCTCTGGCTCAGGTTCTTCATCCAAAGGGGTGTGGCATTTGCGGCAAGTACCGCTCATGGTGCGAAATTGCACCAGCAAACACCGATCACATCTCACCACTTCCCGGGAATCAACGGGTGCGAGAGTCGTGGCCATGCAGGTTGTGGAAGATGCCAGAGCGGGCACCTACTACTGGGCAAATAAATTGTCCCAATGTCTGAGCAATTTGCGGCATCGGCAGGTATAGTGTCAAGCAAAATATCGGTGAAAACGTCAAAATGTCATTACGAAACCGGAAGATACCGGAAGTTATCCAGCGAAAGTTCGGAGAAAACCAGTGATCAATCGTGAATCTGCGTGGAGTTTACTAACTGAATACACCCCCTCGGAAAGTCTCCGAAAACATGCTAGGGCGGTCGAGGCTTGCATGCGGGCTTACGCCCGGAAGTATGGCGAAGACGAAGAGAAGTGGGGACTCACCGGATTGCTGCACGACTTTGATTACGAGCGCTGGCCTTCGGCGGAAGACCATCCGTTTCGGGGCCATGAGATCCTCACGCAGCTTGGCTATCCTGAAGACATTCGGCGCGCCATCCTCAGCCACGCCGACTATTCCGGGGTGTCGCGCGATTCCTTGATGGAAAAAACTCTCTACGCCTGCGACGAACTTGCCGGACTGATTACGGCCGCAGCGCTGGTGAAGCCGAACAAATCCATCGCCGAAGTCGATGCACCCTCTGTCCGGCGCAAGATGAAAGACAAGGCCTTCGCGCGCAGCGTCAACCGCCAGGACATCATCAATGGTGCTGCCGATCTCGGTGTGGACCTGAACGAACACATCACGTTCTGCATCGAGGCCATGAAGGGAATCGCCACGGATTTAGGGTTGGCAGGAGCTCAGGCCGGTTCGGCTTCGTGACCGAGGTGGCGAGTACCTGCGTGGTATTCTCGTGAGGTCATTTCCCTGAGAGTGTCGCTTCGTGAGCCTGTTTTCATCATTGAATCGCCTGCGTGGCCGCAAACTGTTCGACGAACGAGTCGAGCACATCGAGCAGGTTGTTCAGTTGCCGCCATTTACTCCGGAGATTGCTGCCGCGGTTCAGTTGATTGCCACGCGGATCACGGTAAAGGCCGATGAGGAATCGCGCCTGCTGGCGCAGAAGGAAGCGAATGCGGCTTCGCTGAAGGAGTACGAGGCCCTCGCCCCGGTATTCGCGAAAAAGAAAAAGCCGCGTAAGGTGCTCGAAATCGGGCCCGGCTTTGGGCGTTCCGTTATTTATTTCGGCAAGAAAGGTGTGTGGGACGACACCGCCGAAATTCATCTTTACGACACGAACGGTACTCAGACCAAGTACAAGCAGAAGTTCTATGACACGCCACCGAAGTGGCCGGACGTCTCTTCGTTCTGTGGGCACTTGCCGCTGCTAAAACAGGTGCTGGAGTACAACGGCATCCACAACTTCCACGTCCACGATGCCGCCACGATGCCGCTGACGCAGCTTCCCGGCCCGTACGATTTCATCTATGGCTTCTACAGCGTGGGCTTCCATTGGTCGCTGGACTTCTATCTGGACGAGATCGATCCGCTGCTTCACGAGCGCGGACTGCTCGTCTGCACGCTGAACAAGCACTTCCGACCCTTCTCAAGGCTGGCGAACTATTCCACCCGCGTGGTCGAATGCCCGGAGATCAAGAAGAACGCGTCACCCTTGCGCTTGCTGCTACTCAGCAAGCGCGACTTACCCGATGTTGGCCTTCCAGTGGCGAAGGTCTACCGCTGATTACTTCAGCGACTCGGCCACTCTTCCGCTGGCGATCACGTCTGCAACCTTCGCAATATCGCCCGACAGAATGCGGTCATGCTTGACCATCGGCGATACTGACCGGATCGCCTCATACGCTGCCTGCCCGCGCTTGCTTGGCTTCAGCGGAAGCAGGAAGTCAATGGCCTGGGCGGCAGCCATGGCCTCGATCGCTACTACGTAGCGGGTGTTCTCGATGACCTTCTTCAGCTTCACCGCAGCCGCCATGCCCATGGATACGTAGTCTTCCTTATTGCCACTCGTCGTGATCGAATCCACCGATGATGGATGCGCCAACACCTTGTTCTCGCTTGCCAGGGCTGCGGCCGTGACCTGGATCATCATGAATCCGGAATTCAGGCCGGCCTCTCCGGCCAAAAACGGCGGAAGACCTTCATTCAAACTCGGGTTCACGAGCCTCTCGACTCGCCGCTCGCTGATTCCGGCCAGAGCGCTCAACGCAATCGCCAGGAAATCCAGCGCAAAGGCGATCGGTTCGCCGTGAAAGTTTCCACCTGAGATTACGTCACCCGTGATCGACTGGTCTTTCGCTCCAACTTGCTTGGGAGCAGGGAAAACCAGCGGGTTATCGACGGCGGAGTTCATCTCAATTTCAAAGGTACGACGGCAGTGAGCGAGCGTATCGCGGACTGCTCCATGAACCTGTGGGATGCAGCGCAGCGAGTAGGCATCCTGCACACGCTTGCAGTCCGGACCACGATGCGACTCACGAATAGCGCTGCCTTCGAGCAGCTTACGGATGTTCGCGGCAGTGTGAATTTGTCCAGCATGAGGACGCGCGCGGTGGATCCGCTCGTCCATGGCGACATCGGTGCCACGCAGTGCATCGAGCGTGAGCGCGGCGATTACGTCGGCGGAATTTACCATCGTCTCGGTCGCCAGCAGCGCGAGGCAGCCGACCGCCAGCATCGCCTGTGTGCCGTTGATGAGCGAGATAGCCTCTTTTGCTTCCAGCACCAGTGCCTTAATGCCTGCATGCTTCAGTGCCGTGGCGGCGGTTACGCGACGCGCCGGTGGATCACCCGCGCGCCGTGGTTTCTTGCCGCTGGAATGCCACGCCTCACCTTCTCCGATCAGGACCAAAGCCAAATGAGACAGGGGAGCCAGGTCACCGCTCGCTCCAACCGACCCTTGCGCCGGTATCACCGGATGCACGCCGCGGTTCAGCATCTCGCAGAGTGTGTCGATAACAATCGGCCGCACGCCGCTGTTGCCCTTCGCCAGCGAGTTCGCGCGAAGAAGAATCATGGCGCGAGTTTCGGCTTCGCTCAGCGGTTCGCCAACGCCCACGGCATGCGAGCGCAGCAGGTTCACCTGCAATTCGCGGCTCTGCTCGGGAGAGATGCGAACATCGCTCAGCTTGCCTACCCCGGTGGTAATCGCGTAGGCCACCTTGTTGGTGGCGAGAATGTCATCCACCACCGCGCGGGCGCGTTCCACGGCGATGCGTGCATCAGGTGCCAACAGCACCGGACGCTTCTGATAAACAACTTCTTTAAGATCTTCGAGGGTGAGGTCGTTACCGGTAAGATGAAGTGCTTTCATAAGAAGCCGCCAATCTGGGGAAAATAACTGGCTAGTCTACCAGTTCGGCTTCTCAGAACTCGATTACAGGCTCGCCACCACCGCCGCGCGGAACGGCACAAGGTACTTCTCCGGCAAGTTTTTTCGCTGAAGGTCGTCGCCGACAACGATATGCGTCGTCTCGCCTTCCGCGAGCACCGAACCGTCAGAGGCGCGCACCACCTCGTACCCGAAGTGCAGCATCCAGCTGCGGACGTTTTTCAAGTGCGTGCGAATAATCAGCTCGTCGTCGTAGAGCGCCGGCGCTTTGTAACGGACCTTCAGGTCCACGACTGCAATATGGCAGTGGTCTTCGGCTTCCATTTCCTTGTAGGTGAAGCCAATTTGCCGCAGTAGCTCAACTCGACCCACCTCAAACCAGATCACGTAATTCGAGTGATACACCACGCGCATCTGGTCGGTCTCGGCATACCGTACGCGTATCCGCGCTTCGCCAACGTAAGGAGTCTTCGTCATTGACCCGACCACCGTGGCTTACGTTTTTCGAGGAACGACGAGATTCCTTCCCGGAAGTCGCCGGTTGTGCGGCTGCGTGCATTTTCGTCGATGGCTGCGGATATCTGCCGATTGAGCTCTTCGAATCCGAATCCGGAAATCAGACGCTTGGTCGCGACCAGCGAAAGCGGACTGTTCTCCAGCAATGTCGCGGCGACTTCCTGCACGCGAGGCATCAGCCGTTCCGGCTCGACGACTTCGTTCACCAGCCCAAAACGATACGCTTCGTGCGCGTCGAAGATGCGCCCGGTAAGCAGCAGATCGCGTGCGTGCTTCTCGCCGACTTGCCGCACGAGGAAGCTTGAGACGATCGCCGGCACGAACCCGATGCGCACTTCCGTGTAGCCGAACTTCGCTTCCGTCGAAGCAATCGTGATATCGCACATCGTCGCCAGCCCAGTCCCACCGGCGATGGCAGCCCCATTGACCGCAGCTATGGTCGGCCTGGGGAACTCGTATACCGACCGGAACAGTCGCGCCATCGTTTGCGTGTCGCGCACGTTCTCTTCGTGCGTCCGCCCGAGCAGCGCCTTCAGGTTCTCGAGATCAATTCCGCCGGAAAACGCTTTGCCGGCACCGGTGATGATGAGCACCAGCGCTTCAGAGCTCTCTACCTCGTCCAGCGCATTCAGGACTTCCTCCACCAGCTCGAAGCTGATGGCATTGCGCTTCTCCGGACGATTTAGCGTGATTGTGGCAACGCGATTGTCGTAAGTGAGTGTGATGGTGTTGTACGGCATGTGAACGAGAAATTATAGACGTTTGACCCACGGAGACACAGAGGCAGAGAGATTTAAGCTTTGAGAAACTGAACCTCCGGAACTCTGTGCCTCTGTGGTGAAAACGATTTACCGGAACATCCGCAGGTCAAACTCGAAAGGTTCAGGCTTCTCGAATTTCACGCGCGCAAACTCCCGATGAGCGGGATTCAGCAGCAGGTTCCATTCTCCACGAATTGCGGCCGAAGGAACGAGTAGCGCGACGGTCAGGCCTTCGCGCACCCAGGCGTCGCCAATCTTTCGCAGCGATTCCTCTCGTGATCGCCTCCAGTTTGCGGGCAAGCTTTCCAGCGCCACCTTCAAGACCTCGAGGCTATCGGGAATTTCGCCGGCAACGGACACCAGGTCCTTCGGACGCAGGTTCGGCTCAAGGTTTACGAACGTCTCAATCGCGGCGAGGGCAAGGGAAGTGGAGGCATAAACAACCGATACGCCGCGGCTGTTCCATCGGCCTCCGAACAGACGGGCGCCTTCCCCGGTCGCCGCGTCTGCGGCAAACCGCTGACGACAAATCCGCCAGAAGCGCATCAGCTATATACGCCGTAAGCGATACGGCCCAGGACGTCTTCCACTTCGCGGGCGCCAAGGTCTGTGTCCAGTTGGTCAAACGGCTTCTCGCCACCAAGCGCACGGTTCGGCGTGCGAAGCCACTCGGAAGCCTTCTCCTCGTCGCCGATCTTCTCCACGGCACTTGCGTAGACGCGGGCAAAACGCACGGTACGGTCGGACTCGGCTGCCGTAAGACGTGAATGGTGACTCAGGCGGCGCGTTAGCGTCCTTTGCGGAATGCCAAGCTTGCGCGACAGCACGCTCTGTCCAACGTTCATACGCTCAGCAAGCGCGCTGATCGAGTGAGCCGGCAGTCCTTCTCGAACGAGGTCCGCGAGATCGTTCGACTTCTTAACCGTCTTCCCGAGTACCTTGCGGCCTCCGAGTACGTCGGCAATGGCTTGGGTTTCCATGTGGCCTCTTGGCTATATAGATTAGGCCAAGTGGCTTGAAGTTGCAAAGCCTATTTCGCGAACTTCGACGAGATGTCGGAAGTCATCGCTAGCACGCTCTCCAGCGGCTTCCGGATCGGCACCTGAATGCCGCGCTCGTTGAACGCTGCAAGCATGCGTTCCGTCGGGATATTTCCGACCAGCGTGTCCTGCGCGAAGGGGCATCCGCCCAACCCGCCAATGGCCGAGTCGAACCGGCGGCATCCGGCGTCATAGGCGGCGAGCACCTTGGCCGCGGCTTCGTCGGGACGGCTGTGCAGGTGGCACCCGATCTCGAGGTAGTCAAAGCGGGCGTTCACGGCGGCAAAGACGTCGGCGATCTGCTGCGGCGATGCAACACCAACGGTATCCGCCAGCGAGATCTGGTGGATGTCCATCGACTCGAGCAGTTCCACGGCGTTCACCACCTCGTCCACATTCCACAAATCGCCATACGGGTTGCCGAATGCCATCGAGATGTAAACGACGACGTCGAGTCCAGCCTCGTCCGCCTTCTTCTCGATTTTCTCCAGCTCTTCGACCGCGTCTTCCAGCGATTGCTTCTGATTATTGTCAAGAAACGTCGGCGAAATCGAGTAAGGGAAGCCAACGGTCTTCACCGCTTCGGTCGCAATCGCTCTCTCCACGCCTTTCTCGTTGACGACAATGCCGATGATCTCGACATCATCGGGCGGATCGAGTTGCTTCAGCACCTCTTCCGAGTCCGACATCTGTGGCACGGCCTTCGGAGAAACGAACGACACGGCGTCAATGTGCTTGAACCCGGTGCCAATGAGAGCGCGCAGGTACTGGACTTTGACGTCAGTGGGAATTTGGCCCTTGAGGCCCTGCCAGGCATCGCGAGGACATTCAACCAGTTTGATCGGGTCATTTGACGATCGGGTCATCGGGCCATTTCTCTCCTCCGGTGAATCGCACGCTTATCAACCGGCAAAAGATTCGATGCTGCAAACAGCACCACGAACCATACCGCAACCCAGAACAACAGGCTCACTCCGATGTTGCCGTCCGAAATCGCAGCCCCACCCACCGGCCAACTGTAGAAACGCGACAGGCCGTGCACTCGCGCCAGTCTGATTCCGAGAAACATGTATGTTAGCGAAGCTGCGGGGAGCGCCAGTAGCAATGATCCTATTGCCCGCCATAATCGCACTCGCTTGTACTGACCAGAGGCGAAGAGCAGTATGAAACCCACTGTGACGCAAGCGCCTATGAGAATGGGAAGTAGCGCCGTCATCTTACGTCTGCAGCACTCCCACGCTGAACTTCGGCACCTCGGGGTTTAGCGTCGCAGCCGTTAGTGCCGCGATAATCGCGTCGCGCGTGTCCAGAGGATCAATGATGGCGTCCAGCCATAGCCGTGCCGCGCCGTAACGCGGGTTCATCTGCTGGTCGTAGGTGTTCTTCACTTCGTCGTAAAGTTTCTTGCGATCGGTTTCGCTGAGCTTGTGGCCATTGCGTTCCAATTGCTTGATCTTGATTTCCACCAGCGTTCCCGCCGCCGACTCGCCACTCATCACCGAGTAGCGCGCCGTTGGCCACGCGAAGATGAAGCGCGGATCGTAGGCCTTGCCGCACATAGCATAATGCCCGGCGCCGAACGAACCGCCGATGATGACTGCGATCTTCGGCACCACTGAATTCGAGACGGCATTCACCATCTTCGCGCCGGCTTTGATAATGCCGCTCCACTCTGCGTCGCGTCCGACCATGAAGCCGTTCACGTCGTGCAGGAAGACCAGCGGCACCAGGTTCTGGTTGCAGTCCATGATGAAGCGCGAAGCCTTTTCTGCCGACTCGGTGTAGATCACGCGCCCGAACTCCACGCGCTTGTGGCCCTGCTCATCCGTCTGGTGCTGGTGCGCGGCCTGGTTCGCTACGATTCCAACCGCATGGCCGCCGATGCGCGCGAATCCGCAGATCAGCGTCTTGCCGTATTCGGCCCTGTACTCATCGAAACGCGAGCCGTCCACAATGCGCGCGACGATCTCCTTCATGTCGTACGGCTGCGTGGGATTCGATTGGTAGATTCCATATAGTTCTTCCGGCGCGTACAACGGCGGATCGACCTTGTTGATGTGATCGAATGGTGCCCGTGGACGCGCACCCATCTTCTCCACCAGAGAGCGAATCCGTTTCAGGCACGATTCGTCGTTTGGTTCGTGGTAGTCCACGGTGCCGCTGATCGCCGAGTGCATCTCCGCGCCGCCCAGTTCTTCGGCGGAAACTTTCTGTCCGATCGCCGCTTGTACCAACGCCGGTCCGGCAAGAAACAGACCGCTGCCGTCGGTCATCAGTACGTGGTCGCACATCACCGGCAGATATCCGCCGCCGGCTACGCACATGCCCATGATGGCTGCGATCTGCGGAATGCCCTTCGCCGACATCACGGCGTTGTTGCGGAAGACGCGGCCAAAGTCATCGGTATCGGGGAAGACATCTTCCTGCAGCGGCAGGAACACGCCTGCCGAGTCCACCAGGTAAATCGTGGGGATGTGGTTGTCGATGGCAATGTTCTGCGCACGAATCACTTTCTTGGCCGTCATCGGAAAGAACGCGCCGGCTTTTACCGTCGCGTCATTGGCGATGATCATGAATGTGCGGCCATGGATTTTGCCAAGCCCTGTAATCACCCCAGCGCACGGAGCGCCGCCCCATTCCTCATACATCCCGAATGCCGCATAAAGCCCAAGCTCAAATAATTCGGTGCCGGGATCCAGCAGCAGGTTCAGGCGCTCGCGGGCAGTCAACCGCTTCTTCTGATGCTGGGATTCGATGGCCTTCTTTCCTCCGCCGAGAACGAGTTGCTCTTCCTCGTTTCGGAGCTGATAGACAAGGTCGGCCATGGCGCGCATGTTCTTTTCGAAGCGCTGCGACGTGGGATCAATTTTGCTGGGGAGAACGTTGCTGGAAGTGGCGGTTTCGCTCATATAAGGATTCCGTATGAAATCGAACCAACTAGGGTATAGGAGCGGGACAAGAACGGCTAGTGGGCTGCCGCACGGAACTTCGTGACAGCACAATGCGTATCATCAGGCAGAGGCACTCGCATGCTCACATTCATCTTGTGGTGCATTCTATTCGTGATCTGCTGGCCGCTGGCGCTGCTCGCGATCTTGCTGTACCCGCTGGTTTGGCTGTTTCTGCTGCCGTTCCGGTTGTTGGGAATTGCGGTGGAAGGCGCGTTGAAACTTGTTTGGGCCGTAGTGACGTTGCCCGCTCGCCTCCTGGGTGCGCCGGGCCGGCTTTAGAGATGCTTCTTCAGGAACGCCAGTGTTTTCTGTGCCGCGTCCACCATCGTTAGCCCGGAGAAGAAATGCCCCACAGCGGGGTAGATCTTCATCTCGTACGCGCTGTTTGTCTTCTTGAGCAGAGCTTCCACCTTGTGCGCCTCCGCGACAGGAACGATGTTGTCCACCTCGCCATGCAGTATGAGCGTGGGCGGCATCTGCGCACATTGAGCGGCAAGCTCTTCCGGAAGTCCTCCGCAGAATTCCACGACTGCCTTCACCCGCGGATCGCGCGATCCGACTGACAACGCCAGATATCCCCCGAGCGAAAATCCAATCAGGCCTACGCGGTCTTTCTGCACTTGCGACAGAGTTCCCACATAGGTCATCGCGTCGCTGATCGTTTCCATCCACGGGACGAAGTTCTCAAGAATAGTGGGTTGCGTTGCGTAGCTCGTATCGGTGCGCTCGAAGTAATGCAGGAGGAACACTGCGTATCCGCTGGCGGCGAGCATACGTGCAGGCTGGTCCGAGAATGATTCGCGCATGCCGCCGGAACCATGCAGTGCGATGACAGCAGGGAACTGTTTCTCGGCAAGAGGCAAAAAGCGATCGATGCGGATCTGCTTATTGTCACTCAGAAATGAGTCGGTAGTTTTCTGGACCTGGTGCTGTGAAAGGATGGCGCTAAGAGAGTTTAAGAATGACATGATGCCCGTTAGATGCAGCACGCGATTGCTCGTCGCTTGTCTGTGCTGCGAGTACCCAGCTTCTTCCGTGCGTTCGACACGGATTTAATCACGGATTTAATAGTGATATCGGGCTTGTAGGAAGTCGATCCGGTTTTCAGATATGCGATATACCAGACGATGTTCCTGAGTGATCCGCCTCGACCAGCATCCGGCTAACACGAACTTGAGCGGTTCAGGTTTGCCGACGCCATCGAACGGATCTTTGATCGCTGCTTCAACCAGTTCGAGTATACGGAGAGCAGTCTTGCGATCCGTTTTTACCCAATAACTCAAATCCTGGCGGAACTCGGGATGAAATACAGCATGACGATCAACCTGCTTCGCCAAGTCCCATCTCCCGGCGAAGTTTCTCAATCGACTCTGGCTTAACCTGCTTCTTAGTGGCGCGTGCTAATGCCGTAAGCAGCCGTTGGGCGTTCTTGGGCGAACGCAACAGGTGCGCAGTCTCGATAAGGCTTTCAAGTTCATCTGCCGGGATGAGCGCCACGTCCTTTGCGCCCCGGCGCCGAACGATAACGATCTCCTGATGGTCGGTGACATCGTCGAGCACGGACGCGAGTCGCTCTCGCAAACTGGTATATGTGGTTTCAATCGGCACCGTAAACTCCTACATATAATGTACAGGAAACCTGTACATTACGTCCACCGACAGCGGCCGTTGGCTACACCCCAATGGCAACGACCTCCAGCTTCTTCAGCGACTCCCCAAATGGCGCCTTTGCCACGCCACGTTCCGTGATAATTGCCGTCACATACTGATTCGGCGTCACGTCGAACGCCGGATTCTCGATACGAACTCCATCCGGTGTCATCTGCTTGCCGGCGATGTGCGTCACTTCCTTCGATGAGCGTTGCTCGATCGGGATTTTGCTGCCATCGGGCGTTTCCATGTCGATGGTGCTCCACGGTGCTGCAACGTAGAAGGGAATTCCATGTTCTTTCGCGAGCACGGCAACCGTGTAGGTCCCGATCTTGTTGGCAACATCACCGTTCGCGGCTATGCGGTCGGCGCCAACGATGACAGCTCCAATCTTTCCCTGGCGCATCATCGCGCCCGCCATGTTGTCGGAGATGACAGTTGTCGGAATGCCGTCCTTGGTCAACTCCCATGCCGTCAATCGCGAACCCTGTAAAAACGGACGCGTCTCATCCGCATACACATTGATCTTCTTGCCCGCTTCCACCGCCGCGCGAATGACACCTAGCGCGGTTCCGTACCCGCACGTCGCCAGCGCACCGGCATTGCAATGCGTAAGCACGCCGCCGGAGGAGGGAAGCAGTACGGCCCCGTTTCGGCCCATCGCTTCGTTTGCGGCGATGTCTTCCACATACATGCGCTGTGCCTCGGTGATCATCGCCTGCTTGATCTGTGGGACCGGTAACTCGCTCACTTGCTCGAACCGTTCCTGCATTCGCTTGATCGCCCAGAACAGGTTCACCGCGGTCGGACGGGTTTCCCCCATCGTTTCGCAGATCTGGTCAAACTGGCGGCGCAACTCGGCGACGTGGTCACCTTCCGCATAGCGCACGCCAAGCGCGATTCCCATGGCCGCGGCGACGCCGATCGCCGGGGCTCCCCGTACGATCATGTCGCGGATAGCCGTGGCTACGTCTTCGTAATCCTTGCAGGTTACGTAAATCTCTTCCGTAGGAAGCTTCGTCTGGTCGATAAAGCGAACGCCGTCGTCCGTCCATTCAAGGGTCTTGATCATAGGTAAGTTCTTCAGTTTGTTCCCAATTTCAGTTTACCAGTCGCCGTTGAATCAGCTCGAACATATACTCCGGAGTAATTGGTACTCTTTTGTGCGATAACTACTAAGTAATTTATGCACTGTTACCAAAGCTGTAACTAACGATAGGTTCCGCAACTCTCTGTAAGGGGAAAACATCCATTAAAATGAGGAGAACTGGACAGACATCCGAGGAAAATCATGTTTTGAGCGGTTTTCCCGATTGATTTCTGTGCAGGAGTTTACATACTGTTCGCGGCCCATCCCTCACCAGCGGCGCAACCCGAACATTCGATTCGGGTTAGTGTCTGCAGGAGTGCGGCGGTGGCGAAAGTAAATACCATTTTGGGACCTGGGATGCACAACGGTTCACGCCTCATTCGTCTGCTGTTCGTTGTTACGCTGGCCGCCGTACTTCTTATGCCGGCCGAGGCCGCCACTGTCTCTAACCGTTATTCGAAATCGAAGTCGCAATCTATTTCGGAATCTTCCCGCACGAAGAAGAAGTTGTCGCAATCGCGGCACAGCCGTCCGGTTGCGAAATCCGCCACCAAGCGCAAAAAGTCCAGACGCTCAGTTCGCAAGCGCCGTTACTACGAGCACTTCACGGGCAATTCGTACGCCGATAACCAGACGCAAAACGACATCATCTCCGGTGAAGATCCGATCGTGCGTCAGGCTGCCATCGATGCCTTGGGCAACATGAATGGAACCATTGTCGCCGTCGATCCTGGTACGGGTCGCATCCTGGCAATGGTGAACCAGGACCTTGCTCTTGCCGAAGGCGCAACACCCTGCTCGACTATCAAACTTTCAGTCGCGCTCGCAGCCCTGAACGAAGGCATCATCACCAAGGACACAAAGATCAACCTGGGCCGCGGCTACAAGATGAACCTTACCGACGCGCTGGCCCACTCGAACAATACTTACTTCGAAATTCTCGGCAGGCGGATGGGCTTCGAGAAGGTCGCAAACTACGCGCGCCAGTTCGGACTCGGTGAACTGGCAGGCTGGAACATTACCGGCGAACATCTCGGTGTGTACCCGACCGAAGAACTGGATCCGAAGCTCGGTGGCGTTGGCAAGATGTGCTCTTTTGGCGAGAGCATCAACATGACGCCATTGCAGCTCGCGGCTCTGACGTCTGCCATCGCCAATGGCGGGACACTGTATTACCTACAGCATCCGCAGACGCCGGAAGAAGTCGCGAATTTCCGGCCCCGCGTGAAGCGCCACCTCGATATCGCCGCTTCCATCCCGTCCATTCTCGATGGAATGTCTGGCGCCGTTCATTACGGCACCGCCCGCAGCGTGCGTTACAGCTTTAGCGAAGAAGAGATTCTCGGGAAGACCGGCACGTGCTCGAAAGACGGCACGCGCTTCGGATGGTTCGCCTCTTACGCGAACACGCAGTATGGCAAGATCGTCGTTGTCATCTTCCTGAAAGGCGGACGCCCGACGTTCGGCCCGAAAGCCGCTGAACTGTCCGGCAAGTTGTATCGCGCACTCTACGACCAGAACTTCTTTGCTGTGAAACCGGCGACCGACCGTACCGGCACCATCGGCGCTTCGCAATAACCACCTTTACACACGAAGGCCTCCCAGCACGGGAGGCCTTTTTGTTCGCTTATTGGCGGACCAGCAATTGCCCTTGCGGGTCGCGGAATGTGAATACCTCGTCGCCTTTGGTGATCTGGCGCGCCATCAGTCCATCGTGGCCGCGGAATCGTACTGGAGCCCCCCGGACCTCGATTTTGTCTCCGTCGTTGAATTTCCATTTCATGCTGCGCATTACGCGCGCCGGCGCCAGGTGCACTTCATACGATTTGTCTGCGGTCTTCAGCAGGATGTGCGATCCCAATTCTCCATCGCTTGCGGGGCACGCGAACTCATCGTGCTGAGCGACAATGCCGGCGATCGTGGTCTCCTTGGCAGGATCGTATGCCATCACGTCGGATGTAAAACGCACGCCGAAGACGAGCAGCAACGCCACGACGACCAGCACTGCGGCAAGTATTCCGAAGAAAATACTGAATGGTTTCACGGCAGACCTCCAGAGAAGAAGTTCCGGGCTTTGTGATACAGACCTGGCAGCAGAACGGGCCAGTGGAAGGCGATTTGAAGGGCCGGAAAGCACGGTATATCCTCCCGGTTATCTCCAAAGTAAATCCCTGTGACACGCAGTGCAGTGATGGGTGAAGCACGGGATGGTGACAAATCCGTTTCTGGCACACTGACGCAAATCTGCTACACTCGCCCTGATGATGATCCACTCCACTTCTGACGTGGAGGGCAGTAGTGTCCCGCTTGCGAAATTGGGGAATTCGACTGCTCTTTATCCTGTCCATCCTTGGGCCAGGATTCATCACCGCCAACGTCGATAACGACGCGGGTGGCATCTACACTTACGCCTCCGCTGGCGCAAAGTTCGGCTATTCGCTGCTCTGGACAGTCCTTCCCGTCATGGTCGTCCTGACCTTTGCCCAGGAAATTGCCGCCCGCATGGGTGTGGTCACCGGAAAAGGACTGGGAGAGCTCATCCGTGAAGAATACGGACTCCGCATCGCGTTCCTGCTCATGAGCGCCCTCGTGCTCTGCAATCTCGGCAACGTGCTCTCCGAGTTCGCCGGCGTCGCCAGCAGTATGGAGCTGTTCGGTGTCAGCAAATATGTTTCCGTTCCGATTGCAGCCGTGATCGTTTGGTCCGCAGTCGTGTTCGGCGATTACGGCAAGCTCGAAAAAATTTTCGTCTTTCTCTCGTTCCTTTATATCGCCTACATCATCACGGCGGTCATCGCGCAACCGAACTGGGCCGTAGCCGCTCGCCAGACCTTGAGTGTTCCCCGCCTCTCGCAGCTTTCAGACTCCGCCTATCTCTATCTCTCCGTCGGAATCATTGGCGCCACCATTGCGCCCTGGCAGCAGTTTTATCTACAGGCATCTGTCGTGGACAAAGGCACACGCCTGCGCGACCTAAAGTATTCGCAGATCGACTCCGTCGTCGGATCGGTCTTCTCCGTCGTCGTCGCGGGTTTTATCGTGATCGCCTGCGCTGCCACTCTCTACCTCCATGGATTCCGCGAGATTCACGATGCCACCGACGCCGCCCAGGCGCTGAAGCCCCTTGCCGGCAAATATGCTTACATCCTCTTCTCAGTCGGATTGCTGAATGCTTCGCTATTTGCGGCGTCTATCCTGCCGCTCTCCACGGCCTACACCGTCTCGGAGGCACTTGGTTTCGAGTCAGGATTGAACAAGAAGTTCCGCGAGGCACCCATCTTCTACGGGCTGTACACCGTTCTGATCGCTCTGGGAGCAGCGGTCATCCTGATTCCGGATTTTCCACTGGTAAAGGTCGCGGTGCTGTCGCAGGTGCTGAACGGAGTTCTGTTGCCGTTCGTGTTGGTATTCATGCTCCTGCTGGTGAACAAGACCGACCTGATGGGGAAGTACAGGAACTCGCGCGTCTATAACGTGCTCGCCTGGACGTTGACGGTCATCCTCACCGCTCTAACGACATTCATGCTGTTCCGGCAGTAGGGAACTACTGCTTTTTCGAGAAGAAGTGTGCGAGTGCCTGTCCGGTGTACGACTTCTTCACCTTCGCGACCTGCTCCGGCGTACCTTGGGCAACGACTCTTCCGCCATCCTCGCCGCCCTCCGGCCCGAGGTCAATGATCCAGTCGGCATTGCGAATCACGTCGAGATTATGCTCGATGATGATGATCGAGTTCCCAAGATCCGTCAGCCGATGCAGGACGTCCAGCAACTTACGGACATCGTCGAAGTGCAGCCCGGTCGTGGGTTCGTCGAGAAGATAAAGCGTGCGGCCAGTCTGGCGCTTGCTCAGTTCCCGCGCCAACTTGATGCGCTGAGCTTCACCACCTGAGAGCGTCACCGCAGACTGTCCTAGATGGATGTACCCCAACCCGACGTCGACCAGCGTCTGCAGTCTCTGCCGCACCTGGGGGAAGTTCTCGAGCACGGGCAGTGCGTCGGAAACCGGCAGTTCCAGCACATCCGCGATCGAATACCCGTTGTACTTCACCGCCAACGTCTCGTGGTTGTAGCGCTTGCCGCCGCAGACTTCGCACAAAACGTAAACATCTGGCAGGAAGTTCATCTCAATGCGGCGCTGGCCTTCGCCCTGGCAGGCCTCACAGCGTCCACCCGGAACGTTGAACGAGAACCGTCCCGCCTTGTATCCGCGCTCGCGCGCTTCCGGCAGCATCGCAAACAGGTCGCGGATATGCGTAAACACGCCGGTGTAGGTCGCCGGATTTGAGCGTGGGGTGCGCCCAATCGGCGACTGGTCAATCTGTATCACCTTGTCGACCTGCTCAATGCCCGAGATCGACTTGTGCGCTCCGGGTTCCTCGCGCGAACGATAGAGCTGCTTCGCCAGTGCGCGGTAGAGAATGTCGTTCACGAGCGTGCTCTTGCCCGAACCGCTGACGCCCGTTACTACCGTCATCACACCCAGAGGGAAGGTGACGTCCACGTGCTTCAAATTGTTTTCGGTAGCGCCCAGTACCGCGATGGCGTTTCCGTTCGCATGGCGTCGTTCCGGTCGCATCTCGATCTGCGTCGCGCCGGAAATGTACTGCCCGGTGAGCGACTCAGGGCTTTGCATGATCTGCGCCGGCGTTCCCGAAGCTACGAGCGCACCACCGTGGCGTCCCGCGCCCGGTCCAAGGTCGATGACGTAATCAGCCCGACGAATTGTCTCTTCATCGTGCTCCACCACGAGCACCGTATTGCCGAGGTCCCGCAGCGATTCCAGCGATTGCAACAGCCGCTCATTATCGCGATGGTGAAGGCCAATCGAAGGTTCATCGAGTACATACAACACGCCGCGCAGTTTCGACCCGATTTGTGTAGCCAACCGGATCCGTTGGCCTTCGCCGCCTGAAAGCGTCGCCGCCGAGCGATCCAGCGAGATGTACCCCAGTCCGACGGTATTCAGGAAACCCAATCTCTCTGCGACTTCGCGAACGATGCGTCCGGCTATTTGTTCTTCGCGGTCATTCAGAGTGACCTTCGCCACTGCTTCCACGGCTCGCGATACCGGCAACGCGGTGAAGTCCGCGATCGACATCCCGTTCACCTTCACCGCCAGGCTCTCCGGACGCAACCGCTTCCCATGGCACACCGGACACTGCGTCGCCGACATGTAATTCATCAGCCATTCGCGATAGCCTTCGGAAGCCGTGTCTTCCATGTTCTGCTTCAAATAAGCGAGGACGCCCTTGAACCCGGTCCTACGGTCGCCCTTCTCCGGACCATAAAGTAAAAGGTTCTGCTCGTTTTGCGGCAGTTTCTCGAATGGCGTACTTAGGTCGATGTCGTGTGCGGACGCCGCAATCTTCACCATGTGCAGCAGGTTCGTCGAAGCGGAACCCGGCCCGAGCGCGCCGTCCAGCAGCGGCTTCGACCAATCCAAAATCACTTTGGCCGGGTCGAAGTCGTATTTGCTCCCAAGCCCGTGGCATTCCGGACACGCGCCATACACGCTGTTAAATGAAAACGAGCGCGGCTCAAGTTGCGGCACGTTGATGCCGCACTGCGGACATGCCAGCCTTTCGCTGAACATGTACTCCTCGCCGCCCACAATCACCACCTGTACCAGACCGCCGCCCAGTTTCATCGCCAGCGCAACCGACTGCTCCAGTCGTCTTTCAATGCCCGGCTTCACCAGCAGGCGGTCGATCACCACTTCGATCGTGTGGTTCTTCCGCTTGTCGAGACGGACCTCTTCTTCCAGGTTCACCAGTTCGCCATCGACTCGGGCGCGCGTGAATCCATGCTGGACCAGTTTCTCCATCTCCTGCTTGAACTCGCCCTTGCGGCCACGCACGATCGGCGACAGGATCATCACCCGGTCTTCCGGCTTCAGCGCCATCACGCGCTCCACGATCTGGTCTGCCGACTGCCGCGAAATCGCTTTTCCGCACTGCGGACAATGCGGCACGCCGATCGAGGAATAAAGCAGGCGCAAATAGTCGTAGATTTCGGTGATCGTACCGACCGTGGAACGAGGGCTGCGGCTGGTAGTCTTCTGTTCGATGGAGATCGATGGGCTCAGGCCGTCAATAGCATCCACGTCCGGCCGCTCCATCTGGTCGAGAAACTGGCGGGCGTAGGCGGATAGGGTTTCTACGTAGCGGCGCTGGCCTTCGGCGTAGATGGTGTCAAATGCGAGCGAAGACTTACCCGACCCGCTGAGTCCCGTAATCACCGTGAGCGTATTCCGGGGTATTTCGACGTCGATGTTTTTCAGGTTGTGTTGGCGCGCGCCGCGCACCGTAATCTTCGAAATACCCATGACAAACCAGGACCTGGGTGCCGTTTCGGAATAGCCCAATGCGGGAAGGTATTAGCACTTCCGAGAGTGCATAGTCCCTAGAAAGTCCGCCGGGGATAAGGCACAGTTCTACTTCCGTATCTTAATTGTCACTGGCGAACAGGGTCAAACCACCGCAAAGTGCTTCGAGCAGAGGACAGCGTGAAATTATTGGGCCCGTGGCCAGTGATAAAGAGATCCGAACCGGGCAAAGAGCAGGCCATCATCGTTTCTATGCGGCTTTCCAATGATGCTTTCGGGAATGAAGCGGAAGCCCGGCATCTAACTCGTTTGGAAGAGCAATTGGAAGAGCAGTTGAAAGAGGCGGGATCCGGTGAATGGGACGGCCACGAAACCGGTGGAGGCTACCACAAGATCTTCCTCTATGGCCCGTGTGCGGATCGCCTGGCTGACTCAGTACTACCCATTTTGCTCGCTTATGACGCGCTGCCCGGGTCCTACATGGTGAAGCGCTTCGGCGAAGTGGGTGCCGAAGAGCAGTACATCTGGCTTGGGTCGGACCAAAGAGCATGACGGAACATTGTTGCGAATTGTTACAACGGGCGGTGGACGGAGGCGCGATCTTGAACGAACCGCTCCAGCGGATGCATGGACGCATTCTCAACGAGATCGACTCAGATTATGCGGCCCGCTCACCCGAAGATCGGCCCAATCTATACCCCATGAATTTCTGTCCGTTTTGCGGACGGGCTATCTCGCGGACCGTATGGAACGCGGAAAAGAAGAAATAAAACCAGGCGGAATAAACCTGGTTAGCAGTTTCGGACGAAAACGGGCCTAACATCCAGATGCGCTTAGAGACGCATCGAACAGGACGGATTACGGTGAACCATTTGGCTACGGCTCTGATTCTTATATTGACCATCACACTGGGAATGACCTTCGGAGTTGTTTCCGGATATCTCATCATCACAGGCGTACTGGGCGTCTTCGCGCGAAAGCCAAAAACCGAAAAGGCATCTCTCGCTCCCGCTACACAGGGCATCGCTGGCGACTGATCAGCCCTCCCCAAATCAAAAGGCCCGATTCTATGCGGTCGGGCCTTTTCTATTTTCAGCGCTCTTCAGATTACCGAGGCGTTCTCTCCGGGCGTTGCGGCACATCCTGCCCTTGCTGTTGCATGCGCTGCAGTTCCTGCAGCAATTGTTCCGGTGTTTTAGGTCCGCCTCGCTCTCGACCCGGCACATTGCCTGCCTCATCCGGTGGACCCGGCTGGTAAATCTCCTGGCCTGGTGGTGGCTGTTCCTGCTGGCCCATCTCGTTAACGTTGCCCTCATCTTCCACGAACACATCTTCTGGCGGCTGGTAGTTCGTCTGCTGTGCCGGCTGGAAACTCGGCTGGTTCGTCGCGACATTGGTGTTGCCCATATTCGCTCCACCAACTCCGCGGTTTGTCAGTATCACCCGCGCCAGCGCCGCCTGGTTCTGGGGTGACCCCACGATGATGTAGTCAAACTTTGAGCCTTCCAGTAACTGCTGCATTATGTCGCGTGGCTGACCGGGACCGAGATGCACCACTACGCGCTCCGAACTTACTCCGGGTGGAACCTCAAGCGCTGCTCCCGTCGCCCTGCGTACGCCGTTAAGTACGTCTCCGAGCGTGGAGTTCTCCGCCGTAATCGACAGCATCCCGTTCTGATATGTGATCCTGGGTGCTGTGGCCGGCATCTGCTCCGGCGTTAAAGGGACGGGCGGCGGAGCGGGTTGTTGTTCCTGTACGGGCGGAGGTGCTGTCTTTTGAGCTGCCTTCTTCTGCTTTGGAGTGGCTCCAAGAGCCGATCCCAGCAGCGTCAGAAGTACGATCAACACTGCAATTTGTTTCATTTTCTGCCTCGTCCCGTACCGCGATTCTACACCCATTTGTCCCACGACTAAGGAACGTAACTTGACGCCCGGCTTGCGTTGTTCAAACATCGGAACTGGCTAAGTTGGCATCCAATTCAAAGCAGCGGAAAACGCGAAGCAAATGAACATGAAAAGCCTTCATCAAGTCAGGATTTCCTGGGTTTTGATTCTGATGTTCGCCTGCGTCATGGCAACCCCCGTCATCGCGGAGGAGTGCAGGGTCGGCTCTGAAATCGACACCGCCACTCGCACTGCTATCGAAAACGCGGCCCAGCGCTACTATCAGGCCGCTGCGGCGGGCAACACAGCAGACCTGCAACAGAACTCCATTCCTGCCGTTTCTTCCGATTTTGCCGGTATTCAAGCGGCAATCAATGAGAACAAGGACAATTTCGGCACCGGTTCCAGCATCCGTGGCATCTACCAGCTCGATGCGCAAGGGAATGCTCCCTTGAAGCGTGCCGAATTCTACTGTGGCATCATGAATTCGCCCAACTACGTTGGGTTTGCCATCCCCAACCTGCCTCCCGGCAACTACGCACTTGCCATGCTCGATGCCCAGGGCGGCAAGAATCCCATTACCGTCTCATTCGTCCTGCAACAGGTTGGCGCCCAATGGAAGATCGGCGGCGTTTACATCCGTCCGACCGCAATCAATGGACACGACAGCAAGTGGTATATAGCCCAGGCCCAGCAGTACAAAGCTAAAGGCCAGAACCTGAACGCCTGGTTCTATTACCTGACCGCATGGGACCTTGCTGCCCCGGTCCGCTTCATGGGAACCAAGGCGCTGGATCGCATCGCTGACGAAATGCAATCCGTTCGTCCACAGAATCCAATTTCGCCGCAGTCGCCCGTGGATCTTTCCTTCAATGGCAAAAGCTACAAGGTCACGGACTTGTTCCCGGTCCCTCTCACCGACGGACTTGGGCTGGTCGTGAAGTTCCAGGTCCCGGATGTTTCGAACACGGCCGCTGCCTACGCCGATAACGTTAGCGTCATGAAGGCCCTGCTCAACCAGTACCCCGAACTCCGTGAGGCGTTCGTGAGTATCGTGGCGCGGGCGGTTGCACCAAGCGGAAACGACTATGGCACCTTGCTGTCGATGAAAGACATAAAGTAGTTCACTGGATATACAAGAAGGGCACGGACTCGCTCCGTGCCCTTTGTCAGCTGTTTGCTTTTTCTACCGTTGTCCCAGGCTGGCTGATTCAGTCGCCGTTCTTTTGAGCGGAGGCTCCTTCACTCCCAAGCCAGCGGCTACCGCAAACAATCGGTCGCTCTCTTGAATGTTTCTTTCCACCCCACGCCCGAGACGGTAAAGAACCGCAAGATTGTAGATTGACTGCGCGAGGCCGTGCTCAGCAGCCCTGCCGAACCAGTAGACGGCTTTCTGCCCGTCGGGAGCGAGCCCAAATCCCCCGCGATCGTAGAGGAAGCCCAGGTTATTCTCGGCGAGGACCGATCCACGCTCCGCCGCCTTCAGGTTCCACTCAGCCGCAAGCGCGTAATCTCTTGGCGTGCCCTTTCCGTTCGTGTAGGCCCACGCTAGGCACTCCAATGCAGCCAGGTCTCCCTTCGACGCGGCACGCTGGAACAATTCGAACCCTTTCGCCTCGTCCGCCTCCACGCCCCGTCCATACATGTACTGCTTCCCCAGGGCTGAGAACGCAGGATAGTAACTCTTCTTTACCGCGCGGGAATACCAGTCCACCGCCGCCTGCTGGCTCTCCTTAACACCGCGGCCTGACGCGAACATAACGCCTACGTTCATCTCTGCCGGAGCAAATCCGGAACTCGCTGCTCGCAGAAACCACCGGAACGCCTCCGCGTCGTCCTGGGTCACGCCTCGACCTTCGGCATACATCCCGCCAAGACGATTCTGCGCAAACGCATCCCCGCTGTTCGCCGCACGCCGATACCACTTTGCCGCCTGCTCGTCCTTATGCGCGCATTGGAAAAATTTGGCGAGTTCCAGTTGTGCCTGAACGTCGCCGTCCTCGGCTTGTTTTTCAAGACCCTTCTGCGCTTTTGTGAACTCCTCACAGCCATTCTCAGCAGCAGCAGTCAACGCGACCAATAGCAGGCAAGCGACTACAGAACCGAATCGCAATCTCATTGGTGTCCGCCTTGAAGGAATGCCATTGCTCACCCCTGAAGAGCAATGAATGGCTCGACACAGTAGTCTTGTCCCTGAAAATTGTCAATCGGTAACAGAAGGGTATCGCCTCGCCCCAATCCGACCGGACTCGGCGACCTGGGCCTAGCGTGAGATGTTGATTATCGAAACCCTACTCAAGTGCCTCAGGCTGCCTCTTCCTTCGGCACCGGCACCACCTTCTCGAACACGCACTCTTTGGGATCCTTATCGAATCGCAACCCTTCGAACACCGGCGCCCTCATCTTGATCGCGCCGCTCTGTCCCTCGTGCGTCCACTCCGTAAACTTGATCTCCGCCACCAACTCAGGTTTCACCCAATGCGGTTTCCGGGTCGCCTCGACCTTCCCATGAAATGGACTTTTGTTCGTTTCAAGCTGATGAAGCCGCTTCCACATCTCCGCGTGCGACGCCGCGTTGAACCCGCTGCCCGCGTGACCCACATGGATCAACCGGCCCTTGTCGTCGTAAAGCCCAAGTATCAACGATCCAAAATTCTCGCGGCTGCCCCTGGGATCCGTATACCCGCCGATCACGCACTCCTGGCGCTTGGTGATTTTCATCTTCAGCCATTCGCGCGTCCGCTTTTGCACGTAACAACTTCTCCGGCGCTTCGCGATGATCCCTTCCAGCGCCTTCTGTTTCGCTGCCTCATATAACTTCTCGCCCTCGGCCACGAAATGGTCCGAGTACTTAAGGATCTCGCTCTCCCTGATAACCTGCTTCAACAACTCTTTTCGCTGCTCCAGATCAACCCGCATCAGGTTGTAGCCGTCCAGATACAGCAGGTCGAACACGTAATACAGCACCGGAATCTCCGTATTCGGACGCGACCTCTTCACCCCCGACCGTATCCCCGCCCGCTGCTGCATCAGCGAAAACGATGGCCGCCCCTCCTCGTCGAACGCCACGATTTCTCCATCCAGCACCGCGTGTTTCCCCTTTACCAGCTTCGGCAGTTCACGCAGCTCCGGATACAGCGACGTCATCTCATTCTGGTTGCGCGACACCAGTCGCACCTCGCCATCCTCAATGAACGCTACCGCCCGATAGCCATCCCACTTGATTTCATACAGCCACTCATCCGACGAGAACGCCTTCTCCGTCAGGGTCGCCAGCATCGGTTGAATGACTCTCGGCATGTCACCCTTCTGCACGCCTTTTAATTCCGCCACGTTCAAATCCCCGGGGGCTTCATCCACGTCGGGTGTGGGCGAGGGTCGCATCTTAGACTTTGTCCTCGGTTTTCGACCCTGTATGTCTTTGTGTTTGTGCGTCTCTGTGGTTGTTTTTCTATCCGCCTTCTTCACCGCGTCCGCCAACCACGAATCTTTCGCCTTCTTCGGCGACGCCTTCCGGTTCGACTCCCATTCCGCCGAACCCTCATCCTCTGCGATCCGCTTCAGCGACCGCTTCGTCAACACCGACCAGTCCAGTTTGTCGACATCAAAGCCCGGCTTCACCGCTTCGTCTTTCTTCTTGATCAGCAGCCATTCGTTGCCCTTTGACCCCGGACGCCGCGCCTTCATGTGCGCCAGCACAAACTCGCCCTTCAGCTTCTTCCCGTTCAGTCGAAACTTCAGGTCGCCCTTCTTCAGCATCTCGCTCGCATTGCCGAGTGGTTCCCACGTGCCGGTGTCCCACACCATCACCGTGCCCGCGCCGTAGTTTCCCTCCGGGATGATCCCCTCGAAATGGAAGTACGACACCGGATGGTCTTCCACCATCATTGCCAGCCGCTTGTCCGCCGGGTTGAGCGACGGCCCCTTCGGTACCGCCCACGACTTCAACACACCCTCCATCTCCAACCGGAAGTCGTAATGCAAGTGCGACGCATGATGCTTCTGCACCACGAACCTGCGCTGCGACTTCTTCTCCACCTTCGGCGGAGGCTCAGGCGTCTCCTGGAACCGGCGTTTGCGCTTGTACTCTTCGAGTGCCACGTAAGGTTAGTTTCGCCTTTCGTACTGCGAGTTTGTTCCTATCTCGGGAATATTCGTGCCAGAACGGGAATTCGGCGGTTCAATCCGGGAAGATTTTGTTCCATTTTGGGATGGAGCCTAACCACGAAGTTACTCAAATTCCATCTATACCGATAACGTTAACTTCCCAAAGTGCGCAACAGATTGCACTCTTCCCGATATGGAACTTCCACAATTCCTGAAAACCAGCCACAGACGCCGTGTTTCGCGCGGATAAAAAGGCCATCCACGTGCGCAATGTACTTCCACGCCCCTGCCGGCGCAAGGAACTGACAGAGGCTGCAAGATCATTCCCAATTCAGGAGATGTTTTAATGGGCCACTTCGTCAAGGTTCTGATGCTGGTGCTGCTGCTTGGTCTGGCAACTACGCTACTGGCAGAGACCGTTACCGTCGGTAATCCGAATGTTTCATACTCAGTAAACGACGGCACCAATTTCTACGTCAGCAATACCTCTATATTCAGGGTGCTTCCCGGAGGCACCGTAGCGTCGGCCCCCGTGGCGGGAAACTTCTGGCAGATCACCAACACGCCCACCTATTCCGACGCCGGCGTTGTCCTGTACTTCAGCAATCCTCTGCTGCTGGGCGATCTCCGCAGCATTTCCGTCACCTCCGACAATCCTTCAGCGATCAACGTGAACCTCTGGCTCGACACCGGCAATAACGGCACGCTGTTTTCGTTTTCCGGAACGCAGTTCACCGGCCTGAACGGCGACAGCTATGCCGGCGCTTCCGGTTCCTTCATCGATCAGGACACGCTGTTCTACATGTTTGGCGGAAACGGCGCGGGAACCCAATACACGCTCGGCCAACTTCAGGCAGGCGCGGACTCCGGCATCGATGCCAATACCCGTGTGGCCCTCTGGGTTGGGATCACTAACGCCGACGTTGCCAACATCTCGAAGATCGACGTCACTTCCGTTCCCGAGCCAGCCACCATGTCTCTGCTCGGCGCAGGATTCGTGGCGTTCGCCTTCGGCCTGCGGAAGCGTATTTCGCGGTAAGCAAGACTCTTGTTGCATATAGCATTGACCTCCTGCTATAAAAGTGAAGACGCGCTGCCCACAGGGGTGGCGCGTTTCGCTTTTTGAACACAAATTCCAGGCGCCTGCGGTCCTCCGAGACCGTGGGCGCTTTTCTTTTGGAGGAAACAATGCTTCAACTGCTCCTTGCCACCCTGCTACTGTTCTGTGGCATGGCATATGCCCAGTCCACGCCTGAACCCATGCGCGCCACGCAATCCGGCGAAATTCTCATCCACGGGCCTGTCGACCAGATCTACCAGCTCTTCACGCCCAAGGGAGAACTCCTCTGGATCCCCACATGGAAGTACACGCCTGTTTATCCGGCCAGCGGTGAAACCGAACTCGACATGGTCTTCCGCACCGACGACGGGGCCACCACCTGGTCGCTTGCGCGTTACGAGCCGCCGAAGGCATCCGTCTACGTGCTGATGAATCCCAACCTCGTCGCGCGGATCGAAGTTCATTGCCGCGCCGAATCGGCCAACCAAACCGCGATGCGCATCACGTACACCTGGACCGCCCTCACCGAAGAAGGACGCAAGCACATCGTCAGCCCCGACGAATTCAAAACCAAGATGGCACGGTGGAAAGCCTGGCTCGACGATTACTCAACCAAGCAGGGCTGGAAGAAGTAGGGAACTGATCGACTTGTGAAGGTCGGTCCGCTCGACCGACCTTTCATCCATTGCCCTTCCGTCTAACTTCTCATATACTCCGCCATCGTTCTTTCTAAACGTCAACCGGTAGTCGGGCCTCCAGATCCAAACTCGAAAGGAACGCCATGCAACGACTCTCGTGGTTGCTGTTTGCCTGCATTCTCATTCTCGCTTGCGGCACGCTGATTGCCGCCGACGACGCCGACACCAAGGCGCTCATTGCGCTCGACGAAGAGTGGTCGAAAGCCGCGGTCGCGCATGATGCTGACAAAGTCGCCTCCTTCTACGCCGAAGACGCGCATCTCTATCCGCCCAACGAACCAGGATTCGTCGGGCGTGACAAGGCCAGGGAATCCTGGGCGAAGACTCTCTCCGATCCGAACGTGACCGTTTCCTGGAAGACGACCTCGGCCGGTATCGACGGCAACACCGGATGGACCGCCGGAACCACTCAAGCTTCCATCAAGGGCGCTGATGGCAAAACCACCGTGCAGACAGGGAAGTACCTCTGCGTATGGAAGAAAGGTCCGGACGGCAAATGGAAAGCCGTACACGACATGTGGAATAACGACAGCAAGTAATCCACTCAAAGCAAAACCCCGGCCCGCGTTGCGCAGACCGGGGTTCTCACTCTTGCCGCATTACTTCTTCTTTTTCACCGTTGTCTTCGCCGGTGCCGGCGCAGGCGCTTCCTTCAGCGAAATCAATCCCAACTTCGCCGCGCTTTCGAGGTATTCCTTGATCGCCTCCGGCGTCACGGTGCCGTAGTACCACTCGCCTCCGGCGAGCGACTCGGCACGACACGCAGCATAGATGTCCCACATGGACCTTTTGCCGTCAATGAAGTTCAAAGCCTCAAACGCCATCAGCGAATGCAGCCCCTTCGGACGCTTGAGGTCGTGCTCTTTCTTGCGATATTCGGCAATGGAGGCCGTGCGGGTTGGAATTCGTACTGTGAGTTCTTTCGGAGCGTTGTTTGGGACACAGCCAAACGATTCTGAACACGCGTTCGGTTCGAAACCTTTGGGTGGTGTTGCAGCGCCGGGAGTGATAGCAAGAGTTTCCCGGGAATCGAACAGCATCTGCTTGATTGTGGCGACCAGCGTTGAATCCGCTCCGATGCTTCGCAATGATTCCGCCGAATCTTGCTCCCGTCGGACTGACTGCGCGTTCACATTCATGTAGTCCCAAAGAAAGGCGTTTCCGTCGCGCTGCGCAACGACGACATTTTGAAGATCGTTGGCCATCCGTTTACGCGCTCCGCGAGTGAACATCCCTGCGACAGTACCGGACTCCTTGGTTCCCGCATTCGCCATGAACCACGTAATCGCAGTCACCGCCACGGCGTTGCGCTTGAACGTCGTCGGATCCATCTGCCACATGTCGTCGCCTGACGAGTGAATGTACTCGTCGGGGAAGTTGGTGAACGTGGTGCCGCCATGAACGGCCGCGGTCCAAGCATCGTTGAACGGCATCGCGTCAGTGTTGTTGAAGAAGGGAGTGATCTCCACCGAGTAGCGGTCCCGCGTGCCAAGCCGCGAGAAGATCGGACGGCTGTAGTGCGATCCCGCCGGTGTGCTCTGCGCCTGCCGTGCGGCGATATAGGAATTGTTCCCGTAATACAGCGACATGATGATCGACTCGATCACGTCGTTCATGAACGTCGGACGCGACCACGGCGTACGCATCACGTGCTGCACGCGGCTGAGTCCACCTATCGTCTGGTTCACTCCGACCATGTCCTGGTTGATGTTGGCGAACGTGTTCTTTACCTCTTCCGGGTGCTCGCCAAAATAGTCGTACGGGCTGTCGATTTCGTTGGTCCACCAGAAGCGGATGTCACGCACAGGCCGTTCCAGCTTGCCCTCGCGGATCATCTTCACCAGCGCGCGCCCTACTTCGAGCTGGTTGGCGCAGCCGGAGCGATCGTCGTTGGCGCTGAATTTCTCTTCCTGGATATGAGCCGTCAGAACGATCTGCTGGTCGTGAATCTTCGATCCGCGAATCCAACCTTCCACCATGTGCTGTGTTGAAGTCGGCGAGAATTCCGACTCGATCGTCACCCGCGCGCGCAACGTTTCCGCCGGAACCTCAACACTCTTCCTCGCCAGCGGATCGAACTCGAAATGCGCGTTCAGCCGGCGCTTCAAAGCCATGCCCGCCCGATACGAAATGATGAAGCCAAAGCTGGGTTCATGCCCTTCCGCATCGGCTTTCTGGTTGATTCGCGTCCACGTGATCTGGTCCGGATAGTCGCTCGGCACCACGCGGTTCGAGTAATAGCTAACGATCCCGAGTGCGCCCCGCTTCCACACCGCCTCCTTCTCCACCAGTGTCGGCGACCCGTTGGCGAGCACGATCTTGCCCTTCACATCCTTACCTTCATAATCGCGTTCGCTGATGCCTTCGCCCACGTCGATCAGTTCTGCCGTCGCATTTGTCGGACGTGAATTATCGGCAATCGATGTTGCCACTTCCTCGAACGAACCGAGCTTTGTCTCCTTGCCGTCCTTATCAAGGAGCCACAATTCGCCGGACTTTGGCGTCCACGCCGGCTCCCGGTAGGGAAGCTCAAGAATTCGGACGTCTTCCAGCCCATACTCCTTGGCCTTCGCCGCGATCCAGTTGGCTTCTTTCATAAAGTCCCCGGCACCGCCGCTCGGCACGTGGAACTGCGTCAGCGTACGTAGATGGTCGAAAGCGATGTCACCCGAAAGTTCGTTGTTCAGCTTGTTGTAAAGGTCTTCCGGAAGAAACGGGGACGTTTGGGCAAGTGCTGAGATCGAGAACAGCAACAAGAAAATCAGTCGCATCATGGTGCGTCGAAGTATAAAACACGAGAGTCTCGAAGGAAGAACGAGGGGCTACGACGACTGTAAAGCGGCCTGAGTCCGTAGCGACCTCAGACTGAAACCCGAAGCAAAGATTGCAAACAGGCCCAGCGTCCATAACGGAACCGTCAGCACAAGAAAATCCACGATCGAGAATGCTGTTGCCGTCGTCTTATCGATACCGTAAATCGACAGTCCCAGTACGGCAAAGAACTGGAATGTGCCAACGTTCGCCGGAGCATTCGGAATTGCCGTCCCTAGCCGGATGATGAACAGCACCACGAATCCTGCCGTTAAGGGTAATCGCAACCCAAAGGCCCGCATCATGAACCACGACGCCAGTCCCTGGCACAGCAGCAGTCCAGCCGAGAACAGGAACGCAACCCATATCGATCGCGAGAGTCCGATCTGGCGAAGTCCGGAGGCCATCTCACGCACGAAGCGCCCGATAGCGGAAGTGTGTTCCGGATCGTCAGCGTCGCGACTGCGCAACACCACCAGCACAAACACCGCCGTTCCCGCCAGCACAATCACACCCAGAACGTCGCCGGCCGTGGAAAGTAATTTCGGAAGTGGTGCAACAATCGCAGCCCAGGCAACCGCGAGCAGCAGGCAAAGGGCGTCCAGCAATCGCTCTACCAGCATCGATGGCAACACCGATCGGAACGGCGCGTTAATCCACCGCGATGCCAGAAACGCTCGCACGCCTTCGCCGACGCGAAGCGGCAGCACCTCGTTCGTGAACAGCCCCGCATAGATCGCCTGCGTTCCACGAAACCACGAGAGCCTGCCAGTGGGCCGCAGCAGCAGACTCCACCTCATCCCCTGAAAGACATAGGTCAGTATGTCGAAGAAAACTGCTGGAACCAGAAACGCCCACTCCCGGATAGTCAATTGCGCCAGCACTCGCCTTGGGTGCACATCGTGAAACACCCACACCAGGCATGCGAGCGCAAATACATATCCCATCGCGACTTTTGCGTACGATGGAAGTCGCGGCTTTGGTGGGGGACTGTCGCTATTCATGACCGGCCGACCAGATCCAGGCCGCCCCTTCGATGAGCGATCGGAAGAACTCTTCTGTCTTGCCCGTGAATTTGTGATCGGAAGCGGCGATTACGTTCAATCGTTTGGGGTCATTCGCCTTGGCGTAGAGCTTGTTCGTCGCATCCAGGCTGATGTACTCATCCTTAACTGAGGCGATCATGAAAAACGGCAGCGGGGCAACATTGCCGATGTAATCGGCGCTGGCGAAGGTCGGTTCGTTCGGAAGTGTCTTCCGCATTTCCGCCATCAGGTCGGACCACCGCCACGCCAGGATGTTCCTTTCCGTCAGACCGATCGAGATCAGTCCATTCAACACCTCTCGTGAACCCGGGTCGGCGGCCGCCGCGAGGGCCAGGCCTGCTCCCTCTGACCAGCCAACCACCAGCACTTTCTCGCGCTCTCCTCGAATCCATCCCGCCAGTGTCCGCCAGTCGGAAGCAATGTCCTTCGGCGTCAGTGTCGATGCTGAAAAGCTCTGAAGATAACGGCGCGTATCCAATCCGAGTACGTCGTAACCGGCGCCGGCCAGTCTTTCCGCGATCGTGACTCCGAAACCGCGCCACCCTCCTTCTCCCGGTGCGTAGATTAATTTCCGGTGCGGCCCCGAACCGGCACCCGGCAGGAAGTAGACATCCTGCGCCTGTCCGCGAATGACGAAGCTGTTCCGTCCCGCCCGTGGCGGATCCGCCGCGACCGCCGTGATCGTTGAAAGAAGCAAGACGACCAGCACCAGCAATCTTCTACTCGTCACTGTCATCATTGTCCTTCTCCTCGATCTCCGAAACGGCTCGCAACGCCAGCGCCACCTTTGGCAGGTCGGTCACCTGCGAGTAGATCAGGTATCGCGGTTCCCACGACGTAGCGAACTTCGCCTTGTACTGCCGCAGCCCTCGGAAGCTGAACACAAAATTAAGCTGCTGGAAGAACGAATGGATCGCCCGCTCCTCCGGACGCGCTTCCTCTCGCTCGTTGAATCCCGACATCGGCGCCATACCCAGGTTGAACTTCTCGTATCCCTGATCTCGGGCCCATAGGAACAGCTTCACGAACAGATACTCCATCACTCCGTTCGGAGCGTCCGTCCGTCGCCGCATCAGATCGATGCTTGCCTCCTTCATGTTCGGCAGCGTCGTCAGATTTACGAAAGCAAGTATCTTGCCGCCACTATCCTCGGCCACGAACACCGGCGTCGACGCAATGTAGTTCTCTTCGAAGGCGCCCAGCGTAAACGTCCGCTCCCGCCGGCCCGGAATCTGCAGCCATTCATCCGACACGTCCTTCAATTCGGCCACAATTCTCGGCGGCACCGGCGACGGATACATCTTGAAACTTATCCCCATCGTTTCCAGTTGCCGGACTTTGTAGCGAAACTCCTTCTTGCTTTTCCCATCCAGCGAATAGTCCACCAGCCTGACGATCGCGTCATCGCCAATCTTCAACCTCTTCAACCCTGCCGCCCGATATTCGGGAAGATAGTCCGGCAGCGTTTGATGAAAGGCCACACTCCAGCCGTTGTCGCGACAGTATTCAGCGAACGCTCCTATGGTTGGCAGGACTTCCTCCGCCGGTCCCACCGGATCCCCCAGCGCGAGTGCCACATTCCTTGCGACCCGATACGCGATGAACGTCCGATGCGTCCGCGAGAAGTAATACGACTTGTCGTGCCACAGTTTGAAATAATCCAGCGCTGTGCGCGAGTGCCGGTTCGCGATCTGCTGCGCAAGCGCGTGTTCGCGCGGCGCGGTCCGGAACTGGTACACGATCGGACGAAACAGCGCGAAGCCCGCATAGGCCACGGCGACACCCGAAACGATATGCACCGAGTCCAGGAACCACGCTCCGTAATGTGTCAGCGGAGTTAGCTGCGGCTTCTGCGAAAAGGTAATCAGGTCGATGGTCGAAGCGACCGCTTGCGGAAGGTGGAAGTTGATTCCAAAGTGATGGCGGTCCAGGAACCAGAAACCCGCCACTCCGTATACGAATGCGAACTCGAACGCAGCCAGCAGACGAATGACCGCGCCGCCAAAATCCTGCACGCTGCTGCGTACCGAAAACGTCTTTCGAGCCGCCAGCAGCAGGATGGCCAACGCCGCTGACACCAGCGCTTCTTCATAGTCCAGACCCTTCGTGAGGTGAAACACCACCGAAGCGCATGCCAGTGCAACCGCTACCGCCCAGGCCCTTTTCTTGCGTTTGAGAATGTTGAGGGAAGTAATGACCAGCGCAAATCCCGACAGCAACGCCAGGGTTCTCGACAGTCCGATGAACTCGATCGGAAATATCTCCCGCAGCACCTTCGGGTGCGTCGGCCCTCCCATCGTCGAGAAGACGTTCACCACGCCGCTGCCGAACGTGACCGCCGCCACCGCCAGCGCAATCCAGAAACGCCTCCGGTGTCCGAGGAAATGGCTCGCGAGCGCATCCTCTCTCACACGCTCGGCGTGCTGCGCGACCGGGATCGGTCCGCGCGGTGCAGACGTCGCTGCGGTACTTTGCTGTCGGACAGCCATGCGTACCAGCTCGCAAAACACAAACCTAAAGCTGTAGGAAGTTTAACGCTCCACCCGCTGGCTTGTTTCGCAAACTCCACCAGCACTTACCGTACACAAAACAAATGATTCCCAATTTGGAGCGAAGTCATCCAACCCGCAGGTGCACTCATGGACAAGCTCCGGGAAGAACTCGCCTTCCAGCTCCGCAAGGGAAACGCCCACGTCCCGCTCGAAGAAGCCGTGAAAGACCTGCCGCTCAAAGCACAGGGAACCGTCCCCAAAGGCATGCCCTACTCAGCCTGGCAGCTTCTCGAGCACATTCGCCTCGCCCAGCGCGACATGCTCGACTTCTGCTCCAACGAAGACGGGCACTACCAGCACAAGACCTTCCCCGACGACTACTGGCCCGCTTCCCCCGAGCCGCCCAACTCCAGGGTCTGGTCACAATCCGTGAAGCAGATCCAGTCCGACCGCGACGCCTTTATCGCCCTCATCTCCGATCCCAAACGCGATCTTTTTGCCCGGTTTCCCTGGGGAACCGGCCAGACTCTCTTCCACGAAGCCTGTCTCATCTTGGATCACAATGCCTATCATCTCGGCGAATTAGTCGCCGTTCGGCGTCTTCTCGGCGAATGGAAATCGTAAGTAGCTTAGAATCAGCAGCTTACAATTAGGTTAATTCGAGCAACTTTGCTATACTCTCTTGCATCTTATAGCTGTCTGTCAGGCCTGCATCCCTGCGATCCAGCCAATTTGGCAATCAAACATTGTAAAAAGGATGTAAGTCCGCTACTTCGGGGCCTCTGTGGCGTCTAATACATAGACTGCTGACGTAACTCGAAGCAGGACAGGGAATTGGAGAACCTTAACGATGCGTTCTGATCTGGTTTACGAAGCTTTACACACGATGAGAAATCGTTATATGCTGTGCCAAGTTGCCTCCAAGGCAACGCGAAAGTTCCATCGGCCGAATACGCGGATTCCGGACACAATGAATGATGTCCTGAACAAGATCGCGGATTCGAACCGGCAGGAAGTGATGTCCGAGCCGGAAGTTTATGTAGAAGCGCAGAAGCGGGCTGCCTAAGCCCGCTTCCCAGCGCGTCTCCCGCTCGGCGCGCCACGCGATATCTTCCGACCTCCCTTTCGATAGAAATCCCCGTAGGTGAACATGACCATCGCAGAACTGAAAGAAAAGAACATTACCGAGCTAACCCGCATAGCTCGTACGCTCGACCTTCCGGGCGCCTCTGGTCTTCGCAAGCAAGACCTTATCTTCAAGATCCTTCAAGCACAGAGCGAAAAAGAAGGCCACATCTTCGCCGAGGGCGTACTCGAAATCCTGCCTGACGGCTACGGTTTCCTTCGCTCCCCCGATTACAACTACCTGCCCGGCCCCGACGATATTTACGTCTCGCCGTCGCAGATCCGCAAGTTCGACCTCAAGACCGGCGACACCATCTCCGGCCAGGTGCGTCCTCCGCACGAGGGCGAAAAGTATTTCGCGCTGGTAAAGATCGAAGCCGTTAACTTCGAATCTCCCGAAGAAGCGCGCAACAAGATTCTCTTCGACAACCTCACGCCCCTTTACCCCCAGGAGCGCATCAAGCTCGAGACCACGCGCGAGAACTCCAGCGCCCGTGTCATGGACTTGTTGACCCCGGTCGGTAAAGGCCAGCGCGGACTCATCGTCGCTCCGCCGCGTACCGGCAAAACCATGCTCTTGCAGAACCTGGCGAACTCCATCACGACCAACCATCCGGAAGTCGTGCTGATCGTCCTGCTCATCGACGAGCGTCCGGAAGAAGTCACCGACATGCAGCGCTCCGTGAAGGGCGAAGTCATCAGCTCCACCTTCGACGAGCCGGCTGCCCGCCACGTGCAGGTCGCCGAAATGGTTATCGAAAAGGCGAAGCGCCTCGTCGAGCACAAGCGCGACGTCGTCATTCTCCTCGACTCCATCACTCGTCTGGCTCGCGCTTACAACACCATCGTTCCGCCCAGCGGCAAGGTCCTCTCCGGCGGCGTCGATTCCAACGCGCTCCAGCGCCCGAAGCGTTTCTTCGGTGCGGCCCGTAACATCGAGGAAGGCGGCTCATTGACCATCATCGCCACCGCCCTTATCGATACCGGTTCCCGTATGGACGACGTGATCTTCGAAGAGTTCAAGGGCACCGGCAACATGGAAATCATTCTCGACCGCAAGCTCGTCGATAAGCGTGTCTTCCCGGCCATCGACATCCAGCGCTCCGGCACCCGTAAGGAAGAGTTGCTCATTCCCAAGGAAGACCTCCAGCGTATCTGGGTTCTTCGCAAGGTATTGAATCCGCTCTCGCCTGTCGAAGCCATGGAACTGTTGATCGACAAACTCGGCAAGACGAAAACCAACGGCGACTTCCTTTCGAACATGAGCAGTCTGTAACGCTCACATCGAAGTTGTTTTGCGCTTGAACCCTCGGTCCAAATGGGCCGGGGGTTTTTGCTTTTCATGATGCTTTCCCAATTTGGAATTCGAAAAATCCCGCCTGCAAAGGCATTCGAAGTGGCAATTTCCCAGTAAACAGTGATTTTTCACCCAAGAAAGTGGAATTCTTAGGAAAAAATCAATATGATTCGCCCGTCTAATGGACTCACCTTCGGAGTGATTACGAAAGGGAGCCTGGATGATCTAGAAGTGCCTTTTTTGGGGAGGCTAAATGCGATTCAGAATTTTGATGCTCGTCCTGCTATTGGGCGCGCTCTCCATTCTCTGCTCAGCACAGGAGACCACAGCCACTATTACTGGTGTCGTAAAAGACGCCAGCGGCGCGGTGTTGCCGAACGTGGACGTGGTGATCCGGAACACGGGCACGGGACAGGAGCGCGCTGTCACAACTAGCCAGGAAGGCGAGTACACAGCGACGTCACTGCCTATCGGGACCTATGAAGTCAGCGTGAAGCGCGCCGGTTTCAAGGATTTTCTCGTCAAAAATATCATCCTTAACGTGAATGATCGCCGCCGTATCGAGGCTACCCTCCAGGTCGGCGGATCTTCCGAACAGGTCACCGTCGAAGCGGCTGAACTTGCCGTCCAGACGGAAAACTCTCAGGTCGGCTCGGTCGTCACCGGTCGCACCGTCCAGGAAATGCCCCTCAACGGCCGCAGCCTGTTTAGTCTTGTGGCCCTCCAACCCGGTGTCTCCGCTGCCAGCGGTATCGTCAGCGGCCGCGTCGGCGTCGGCCTCGACAACCTTGCTAGCGTCAACGTCAACGGCATGCGCGCTGCCCAGAACAACTGGCTCATCGACGGCGCCGACAACGTGGACACAGGTTCGAACCTCGGTCTGCTGAACTACATCAGTATCGATAGCGTCGCCGAATTCCGTATTCTCCGCGGCAACTACAGCGCCGAGTTCGGACAACGTGGCGGCGGCCAGATCAACGTCGTCACCAAGAGCGGCACCAACAACCTTCACGGTGGCGCGTTCTACTTCGGACGCAATGACGCACTCGATGCGGTCAACGCGTTCAGCACACTTGACCTCAACAAGGACGGAAAAGTCGATCCGGCACCTATTCGCTATCACAACTTCGGCTACAACATCGGCGGTCCCGTGGTGAAGAACAAGCTGTTCTTCTTCTGGAATCATGAATTCCGCCGGGTAAAGCAGGTGCGCCTGCAGGGTGTTCAGAACGCCGTTGTACCAACCGCGCTAGAACGTCAGGGCATCTTCTCCAGCGCCATCGTTGATCCTCTGACTTGTACAGGGTCGAGCAGTAGCACTTGCACACCGTTTGCGAACAATACGATCCCGACCAATCGGATCGATCCCAACGCTTTGGCGTATCTCAGCATCATCCCCATGCCGAACGCGTCCATCCCCAACAGCTCCATCAATTTCCAGTCTGCGACACCTCAGTCGCGCAACTATCGGGAAGAGTTGGTACGAATCGACTACAACCTCAGCGACCGCCACAAGATCTTCGGACGCTGGATGAAGGACACCATCCCCTCCACGGAACCGTTTGGTGAGGTGTTCGGTAGCAACCAGACCAACATTCCTTTCATCGCCGAGACCGAGACCAACATCCCGGCTCAGAACCTGGTTTTGGAATGGAACTGGTTGCCCTCAAATACGATGGTCAACACTCTGGCCTTTAACATGTCCAGGGGTGGCATCCAATCGAAGTTTATCGGGACAGGTCTCCGTAGCGTGGCACCTAATATCGCGGAGTACTTCGACCAGGTGCCTGCCAAGGTGCTGCCGAGCATATCATTTGGAGGTATCTACTCGAACTACGGTTATTACGCTGATCCACCGTATGACAATACATATGGTTCGTACCGGATCAAGGACACTGTGGCTTGGGTGAAAGGTAAACACTCCTTCAAGTTCGGTTACTTGTTCTCCCATGAGTACAAGAACGAGAACAACGCCAGCGGCATCAACGGTACGTTTACGTTCCCGGGCACGAGCAGCAACGACTACTTCTCGACCGGTAACTCTTTCGCTGATTTCCTCCTTGGCCGCGCATCTGCGTACTCCGAGAACGACATCGACTTCGCGTCGAAGCTCCGTTACCAGATGCACGAAGCCTTTGCCCAGGACGATTTCAAGGTTCTTCCGAACTTGACCTTGAACCTCGGTGTACGTTGGTCTGCCATTCTGCCGCCGTACGATCTGGACAACCGCCTGACCAACTTCTTGCCGGAGATGTTCGATCCGGCACGGGCATATACCATCCGCTTAACAGCACAGACTCCGTACGCTGCGGGTACCCGTGTGCAGGGAACCGGTGATCCTCTGAACGGCATCATCATCGCCGGCCAGAATTCGCCTTGGGGCAAATACGTCAGCAAACCGCAGTGGAAGACGGTTGCGCCGCGCTTCGGATTCGCATGGGATCCCTGGAGCAACGGCAAGACGGCTGTCCGCGGCGGCTACGGCATGTTCTTCGACCGTACCCTCTCGGGCACGTTCCTCCAGAACGCTTTCGTCAACCCGCCGTTTGTGAACACGGTGACCGCTCTCTCTTCGGGCGGCGTCAATTCGCCCACGTTCACAAATCCTGGCGGCGGCATTTCCCGCGATCCCGAAGCTTTGGTACCCACGTTGATCGCTACGAGCGGTGACTTCAAAATTCCAACAACGCACCAGTGGAACCTGACCGTTCAGCACGAACTGCCCGGACAGGTGATCATGGAAGTAGCGTATGTCGGCAACCACGCAAGCCATCTTTTACGCGAGTTGCGTATCAATCAAACGCCAGCCGGGACAGCGAGCCCTGCAGCGGCTTACACCAAATACAGGGGTTACGGTAACATCCGTGTTCGCGACACTTCCTCCAGCTCCAGCTACAACGCGTTGCAAGTAGGCGTTAACAAGCGGGCAGCGAGAGGGCTTACAGTTGGAATGGCGTATACCTGGTCCAAAGTCATCACCGACTCTCCAAGTGACCGTTCCGACTTCCAGCAGGACATTAACAACTTGGCGGCGGAGCGTGGCTTGGCGGATTTCGACAAGACCCACATCTTCGCCTCGAACTTCCTCTACGAGTTGCCGTTCTTCAACAACTCCAGCAAGACCCTGAAGAACGTTCTCGGCGGATGGCAGTTCGGCGGCATCTTCCGTGCGGAAAGCGGACGCGCGCAGACGGTTACCGCGAGCAACTCGTCAGCAAACTCTTCTTTCGGCGGCAGTTTGCGTCCTAATCAGGTGTCGGATCCGAACAACGGACCGAAGACCCGGGCGAAATGGTTTGACACGAGCGCATTCCAGTGGCCCGGCATGAACCAGTTCGGCAACGCCCGCCGTGGCGTTTTCCGCGGCCCCGGATTGTGGCTCGCTGATCTGACGTTCTATAAGAACTTCACCGTGACTGAACAGGTCCGCTTGCAGTTCCGTGCTGACCTGTTCAATGCCTTTAACCACGTTAACTTCAACACTGTGGGTACCACGGCCACCTTCAATCAAACAACCGGCGCTCAGACCAACGCGGACTTTGGAAGAGTGACAAACGCTTTGGAGCCGCGTCAAATCCAGTACGGACTCAGGCTGACCTTCTAGTCTGGGTTGTTGAACATTAACCGGGGCGCTGAGCAATCAGCGCCCCTTTTCTTATCCCAATGCAACGGATACGTTTTGTCGATGTAGAGCTGACCGGCCGCGTAGCGTCCAAAGGGAACCCAGCCGCGTTAGCGGCGGAATGTTATAGCCCACCACGTGACTGCTGGGTAACTGTTCCACGTCCAAGGCCCGGATTCGGGAAATTTGTTGTCAAGGGGGTCTGACGCTCTCATTCCTCGCAAACTCTTGATTCCACTCGCAAAATAAATTTCAAAACCGTGGCATGTTCCCCCTACCCAGATTGCTATCCTGAAAATGTAGGTGGTGAAGACAAATTTCGTTTTTGTTTTGTCATTCTGAGTTCTGAGGCGAAGCCGAAGAACCTCTGTACTTGGGTTTTGAAGCGGAAGGGGAAGAATCCCTATAGCTACCACCGACTCTTCAGGGAGGAGTGCTTTTGCCGACGACCAACGACTAAGGACTAACGACTTGCTTCTTCTAACTCCTTTGTTTTCATATATGCGCTGTCTAACTCCTTTGCTTTCATATACAGACTCTCCATATATGAAAACAAAGGACTTATAAGTCCTTTGGAATCATATATGTGGAGCCAGACGCTCGCGTAACTGCTTTGTTTTCTTATATGAAGCCAAAACAGGGGGGAGGGGTAGGGTCCAATTAGCGACAGTTCCGGGCAAGGGTTTTCCTAGTCGCCATCCCCTAGCCCCTATCTCGCCTCTCGCCGAACTTAGAAGAACCGCACCTTCACGTCGGGCTTCTTATCGAGATGGATGCTCTCGATGAACCGTACGCGGCCGGTGTTCAGCGTCATCACCACCGACGAAGTGCGAACGCCTTCGCCGAAGAAGCGTACGCCGCGCATGACCACGCCTTCCGTCACGCCCGTCGCCGCGAAAATAATTTGTTTTCCGGGCGCAAGTTCTTCGGCAAGGTAAACCTTCTTCGGGTCCTTGATGCCCATCTTTTCCACGCGTTCGCGCTGCTCGGGCTTGATGATCAAGCGCCCTTGCATGTAACCATTCAGGCAGCGAATCGCAGCCGCTGTGATCACGCCTTCTGGCGCTCCGCCAGAACCCATCACTGCATGAACACCGGTTCCAAGCACTGCCGCTGTGATGCCCGCTGAAAGATCGCCATCCGTAATCAACCGGATTCGCGCGCCAGCTTTGCGAATATCGTTGATCAGTCTCTCGTGCCTCGGACGATCGAGAACAACGATCACCAGGTCCTCAACATCGCGCGCGAGCGCCTTCGCTATCTGCTTCAAGTTGTGCTCGACTGGAGCGTCGATATCGACACAGCCCTTGCACGACGGACCGACGATGATCTTCTCCATGTAGCAATCTGGCGCATGAAGCAATCCGCCCTTTTCCGAAGCCGCTAAAACCGTGATCGCGCCTGGAGCGCCAGTTGCGCAAAGGTTCGTCCCTTCCAGCGGATCGACTGCAATGTCCACTTCCGGAACTGGTAAACCGCCGTGTTCGAACTCGGCTCCGACCTTCTCGCCGATGTAAAGCATCGGCGCTTCATCGCGCTCGCCCTCGCCGATCACGATCGTGCCGCGCATCGGAATCGTATCCATCGTCTTCCGCATGGCTTCCGTCGCGAGTGCGTCCGCGCGTTCTCGGTCGCCTGTTCCCATCAACCGTGCGGATTCGATCGCCGCGTTCTCCACCACGCGCAGCAGTTCGAGCGCAAGGTCGCTCTCGATGTTGGTGCCGAAGTTCTTGGCTCGCTTCACAGCAGCAGTACTCTCCGAACTAACTTGGGTTGGGCTCAAACGGTGAATCCTCCTGTCCTGTTGCATCGCGCGGATTAGCCGTTCTCGTCTGGCGAATCTTGGGCGAATGCTGATTTGGGGGCAAAACCTAACCGATCATTGGGATGAACAGAGTTGCTCTACTGCTGCTTGGAACCACTTCCATTTCCACATCAGGCTACAGAATATTGCTCTGGCCAACCGCGATGCGTCAAGGCAAGCGAAAAGGACGGCCAGTTTGGCCGTCCTTTCGTGCTGAGCTGCCTAGAACGCTTCCACACCCGTAATCTGCGCGCCGATGATCAGCCCGTGAATGTCGTGTGTGCCTTCGTAGGTCTTTACCGATTCCAGGTTCATCATGTGGCGCATGATCGGATAATCGTCGGCGATGCCGTTCGCTCCCAGAATGTCCCGCGCCATCCGAGCGCATTCCAGCGCCATCCAGATGTTGTTCCGCTTGGCCATCGAGATGTGATAATGCTGCACCTTGTTCTGGTCCTTCAAACGACCGACCTGCAATACCAGCAACTGCGCCTTCACGATCTCGGAGATCATCCACACCAGCTTCTCCTGCACCAGTTGATGCGAAGCGATCGGTTGGTCGCGCCATTGCTTGCGCACCTGCGAATACTGAAGCGCTGTGTCGTAGCACGACATCGCCGCGCCAACGCCGCCCCAAGCGATGCCATAGCGAGCTTGGTTCAGGCACATCAGAGCATTCTTCAATCCCTCGGTCTTCGGAAGCAGGTTCGACGCCGGAACGCGCACGTCCTGCATCGAAAACCCCGAAGTCACCGATGCACGCAGCGACCATTTCCCATGGACATCATCGGCCTTAAACCCGGGGCTTTTCGTATCCACGATAAAGCCGCGAACGCGGTCTCCTTCGTCGGCGACCTTCGCCCAGACGATGGCGATATCGGCGATTGAGCCTGATGTGATCCACATCTTCTCGCCGTTCAGGATGTAGTCGTTGCCGTCCTTCTTGGCGCGAGTCCGCATTCCGCCGGGATTTGACCCGAACATCGGCTCGGTCAGGCCAAAGCAGCCGAGGATCTCGCCACGCTGCATTCCCGGAAGATACTTGTCCTTCTGCTCATCGCTGCCGAAGGCGTAAATCGGATACATGCAGAGCGCCGACTGCACGCTGACGAACGAACGAAGTCCGCTGTCGCCGCGTTCCAGTTCCTGCATGACCAGCCCATATTCCACGTTCGACATCTCGGCGCAGCCATAGCCTTTCAGGTTGGCGCCGTAGAAGCCGAGTTCGCCCATGGGCTTGACGAGTTCGCGCGGGAACTTGCCCTCGCGATTGCACTGCTCAATGATCGGAATGACGTTCTCTTCCACCCATTTGCGGGTGCTGTCGCGAACCAGGCGTTCGTCTTCTGTGAGAAGGCCGTCGAAGTCGATGAAATCTACTCCCCTAAATTTCAGGGCCATAAAGGTGGTGACTCACTTTCCAGTTGGGGTTCGCACGGCAGTCCGCTCCCCGAAAGTCAGGGTTCTACGGAGGAGACGCGCCGGACGAGAGAACTAGAAAGGCTAGCAGAGCGACAAAAGTGCGGCAAGTGAATGGCAGTCGCGGCCGAGAAAGAGCAGAGGCAGGCAAAAATGCCTGCCTCGATTTGCCTATTCGTAACGCAGAGCTTCGATTGGATCGAGGCGAGCGGCCTTTCGTGCCGGATAGTATCCGAAGAAGATACCAACCGCCATCGAGAATATGACCGCCGTGACAATCGAGATCGGCGATACAAGCACAGGCCATCCTGCCATGTTGGTGATGACCATTGAGGCACCGACTCCCATCATGATTCCGACGAGTCCTCCCAGACAGGAGAGAACAACGGCCTCTGTAAGGAACTGGCTCTGCACGTCGGTGTCAGTGGCTCCGATCGCCATGCGAATACCGATCTCGCGCGTGCGCTCCGTTACCGAGACGAGCATGATGTTCATGATGCCGATACCGCCCACGATGAGCGCGACGCCTGCAGTCGAGCCGAGAAGCAGCGTCAGCGTCTTCTGCGTGGCTTCTGCCATGTCGGCAAGTTCGGCAAGGTTGCGGACGATGAAGTCGTCATCCGTGCCTGGACGAATGCGATGCCGGTCGCGGAGCAGTGCCTCGATCTGCGACTTGGCGGTGAAGCTCGCTTCCTTGGATACAGCCGAGACCATGATGAAGCGCAGCCACGTTTCACCGCTGATCTTCTTCTGTAGCGTCGTGATCGGGATGACGATGATGTCGTCCTGATCGTCACCCATCGCGGCCGACTGGCCCTTTGAAGCCAGCGTGCCGACGACTCGGAAGGGCAGGTTCTTGATGCGGATGGTTTGTCCGATTGGATCAACCGGTCCGAACAGGTTCTTGCGCACGGTTTCGCCAATTACGGCCACGTTTGCGGCAGTATCAACGTCGGACTGAGTGAAGGTGGAACCACTCTGGAAACCCCAGTTCCGCACGTCGAAGTACTCGGGCGAAGACGCCGTGATGCGCGTGAACCAATTGTCGTTCCCATAAACGACCTGGCTGCTGGTCATGCTTCCTGGAGCAGCAGTCTTGATGGTGGGCACTTCGCGCAAGATCGCATTCATGTCTTCTAGGACGAGCGTCTTGGTGGCGCCCCAACCCATGCGCATGCCGCCACGCGTAACCGTCCCACTTTGGACCATGAGCATGTTCGAGCCCATAGCAGCGATCTGGTCCTGGACCTGTTTCTGTGCGCCTTGACCGACACCGACCATGGCAATGACAGCGGCGACACCGATGATGATGCCCAGCATGGTGAGCGACGACCGCATTTTGTTGCGGGCGAGAGCGCGAAGCGCGATCTTGAGAATTGAGATGAAGTCCATACAGGTTCCCGGTAAGCCAGTTAATCTTCGTCCACGACCGGCATGCTTTTTACCACTTCGCTCGCACGCGGCCGGTTGTCGATTGGGTCGTCCTTGCGGACTTTCCCGTCGCGGAATATCAACTGCCGCTTGGCGAACTGAGCGATGTCGGGCTCATGGGTGACGAGCACTATCGTGAGTCCCTGATCATTCAGTTGCTGGAAGATATCCATGATCTCGACGGAGGTGCGACTGTCGAGGTTGCCGGTAGGCTCGTCTGCAAGCAGAATGGAAGGCTTGTTGACGAGCGCTCGAGCAATGGCAACTCGCTGCTGCTGTCCGCCGGAGAGTTGCGAAGGGAAGTGGTCGATGCGCTCACCGAGGCCAACGAGTTCGAGCGCCTCCCGCGCGCGCTTTTCGCGCTCGCCCTTATCGAGCCGCGCATAAAGCGTCGGCAGTTCCACATTCTCCAGTGCCGTGGTGCGGGATAGCAGGTTGAATCCCTGGAACACGAAGCCGATCTTCCGGTTGCGAATGAGAGCGAGTTCGCGCTTATTCAAATTTGCAACGTCGGTGTCTTCCAGGAAATAGCGTCCACTGCTCGGCTTATCGAGACAGCCGAGGATGTTCATGAAGGTAGATTTGCCGCTGCCACTCGCGCCCATGACGGCGACAAATTCGCCACGGCGAATCTCGACATTGACGCCGCGAAGCGCGTGAACGCGAGTTTCGCCGAGCTCGTAGTACTTGTGGACGTCCTCGACGCGAATAACCGAATCCGAGGATCCGGTTTTCGCGGGAGCAACAAAATCGGAGATGACGGTGGACATAAGGGACTTACCGCCGCGGCGGTCCTCCCATGCCTGGGGCGCGAGCGGTTGCCGCCTTGCTCGATCCGGTAATGAGGGTATCGCCTTCCTTCAACTGTCCCGCGAGTACCTGGACAACCTCGGTGACGGTATGGTCGGTAATGCCGGTTTTGATCTGTACCGGGACAAGCTGCTTATCGGCGGTGAGCTTCCAGACTACTGCACGATCAAGACCGCTGCTTGCGGCATCGCTCGCTCCGGATCCCGCGCCTTTGCCGGCGGGGTTGGCGTTGCCGCCAGCACTCGGAGCGGATCCGCCGCCGGGCTGCTCGCCACCTTGAGCCATACGGCGACGCTGGCCAGACTGCTGCCCGTTATCCGATGGAGCCTGTTGTCCGGCATGCGCGGTTTCCTGTCCGCCGTTAGCGTTCTGGCGACCACGTCCTCCCAGTTGAATACCATTCTTTTGGTACAAGGCACGAATTTCCGTCTGCGGAAGGTCGGGTTTGTAACGCAACGCGCCGTTCGTGACGCGAAGGACATCGTTCGCGGTTGCAACAGGGATACTGATGTAGGCGGTCATGCCAGGGAAGAGCTTAAGTTCCGGATTGTCGAAGTCAATCACGGTGTCGTACGTCACCACGTTCTGAACCGTAGTGGGATTCATTCGCACCTGGGTGACCATTCCGGAGAAGGTGTCGCGCGGGAAAGCGTCGACGCGAAATGAAACCTTCTGTCCGCGTCGAATCTGCCCGATGTCGGACTCGTCCGTCTTCGCGTACACCTGCATCTTCGTAAGGTCCTGGGCGATGGTGAAGAGCACAGGCGCCTGGAAGGATGCTGCGACGGTCTGGCCGATATCGACAGCGCGATTGGTGACGGTACCGTCTATCGGAGCGTAGATGTAAGTGTGCTGCAGATTCGTTTCGGAGACGGAGAGCGCGGCCTGCCGCTGTTGAACTTGGGCAGCGGCCTGCGTAACCTGTGCCTGTCCGGCTGAAACGGCAGCGTCAGACGACTCGGCGTTTGCCTTTGCCAAATCGTATTGCTGTTTGCTGAGGACGCCTTCCTTTACCAGTCCTTGAGTGCGCTCGTAATCCGCCCTGGTCTGAACGGCGGTGGCCTTCGCCTTTTCGAGATTCGCCTTAGCCGCAGCGAGATTGGCTTTCGCGTTTTCGAGGTCCGCGCGTGCCTGGAGCACCTGGCCCTGGAAGATGGAGGGCTCTATCTGAGCGATGAGCTGACCCTTTTTTACGTGCGAGTTAAAGTCGGCAAACAATTTCCAGATCGTGCCAGATACCTGCGAACCGACCTGGACGGTGGTAACGGCGTTGATGGTTCCGGTTGCTTCTACCACCTGGCGGATGTCGCCCTTGTCGACCGTGGCGGTAAAGTATTCCGTCTTTTCCTTGCGGTTCATTCCGAAGGCAGCGAAGAGCACCACGCCGACCACCAGAAGCCCCAATATGAACCACTTACTTTTTATGAATCTCAACGAAGTTAATCCTGACGAAGTATCGCGCAAAATCCATTTAGTGCTGCCTAAGATTGTACACAGCACTACCTAGTACTTAAACGGTCGTTTGAGCGGGAAGTCGCGTATAAAATCCTTGCTAATCAGTTCCTTAGGTGAAAGTTGTATAGACAGGAGGCACGATGGATTGGCAGGCAATGTGGCTGACTTTGAAGCTGGCGCTCATTGTTGCCGCTGCCCTTACGGTGATCGGGCTTCCGCTGGCGTACTGGCTGACGTATTCCCGCTGGCGGTGGAAATTCCTGTTGGAAGCAATCGTGGGACTTCCATTGATTCTGCCGCCGACGGTACTTGGCTTCTATCTGCTGGTGGCCTTCGGGTCGCAGTCAGGCCTGGGGCGATGGTGGATGGAACTAACAGGTCATCCGCTTGCGTTCTCCTTCTCCGGGCTCGTGGTGGGTTCCGTGATCTACAGTCTGCCGTTTGCCGTCCAGCCATTTGCAGCCTCGTTCAGCGCCGTGGACAAAACCTTGCTTGCCGCTTCGGCTACGCTGGGAGCAGGCCGTTGGCGGACGTTCAGACGAGTGGTAATGCCATTAAGCGTTCCCGGAATCGTGACCGGCATCGTGCTGAGCTTCGCCCACACTGTGGGAGAGTTCGGGGTGGTCTTGATGATTGGCGGCAACATTCCGGGCGTGACGCGGACGGTGTCAATCGATATCTACGACCGGGTGCAGGCCGCAGAGTACGGAGCCGCGAACACGACCTCGCTGGTGCTGCTAGCTTTCTCCTTCATAGTGTTGGCATTGGTGTACGGAGTGAATCGAAGGGCATGGACGCTGTCGCCAGTCAAATGAGCGAAACATCGCCGGTATTGGACATCTCGGTTGGCAAGTTGTTCAGCGGATTCTCGCTTGACGTGTCCTTTAGCGTGCCAGCCGGCATCACCATGCTGTTCGGCGCCTCGGGTTCGGGTAAAACCTCAGTTCTGAACTGCGTCGCGGGATTATTGCGCCCGGATCGAGGGACGATCCGGCTGAACTCGGACAAACTATTCGATTCGCAGGATGGAACCGACCTTCCAGTACAACGAAGAAACATCGGGTACGTGTTCCAGGACCTGGCGTTGTTCCCGCATTTGAGCGTCGAAGAGAACGCCGGGTATGGATTGTTCTCGATGGCGGCTCGAGACAGGGAAGCGCGGGTGGGGCAGGTACTGGAGGCTTTCCGCATCGGTCATCTGCGACGTAGCAAGCCAAACAACATTTCCGGCGGCGAGCAACAGCGTGTCGCTTTGGCGCGCGCACTGGTCACCGACCCGAAGGCGTTGCTGCTCGACGAGCCATTGTCGGCGCTTGATCCGGCGACCAAGTCGCACATTATGGATGACCTCCGCGACTGGATACGACAGCGACGCATTCCGGTAATGTATGTCACCCATTCGCGCGACGAGGTCCTTGCACTTGGAGACCGCGTCGTCGCCATGGAAAAGGGCAGGATAGTGGGCGAAGGACTGCCGGCAGAGGTGCTGCGTGCACATCAGCATGAGGCGGTAGCGGCGTGGTCAGGACTGCAGAATATTTTCGAGGGAAGGGTTGTTGCGCATCACGAACCGCAAGGCACCATGACGGTTCGCACGGGCGAAGTCGAACTGGAGGTCCTGCTCGGGCGAAAAGCCGTTGGAGAGCGAGCCGTCGTAGGGATCAGCGCCAATGACGTGATTCTTGCGACGGCAGAGCCGCTGGGCCTCAGTGCGCGGAATGTTATTCCGGGAAAGATTATTGCGATCGAGCAGAAAAGCATGGTAGCGGTTGTTTCGGTGGAATGTGGCGGGGTGAAGTTCCTGGCACATTTGACGCCGGGCGCGGTGCAATCGCTGGCGTTAACCGTGGGAGCGCCAACATGGGTGATCGTGAAGACGCACTCGTGCTTCCTGCTGGCGAAATAAGTCTAGTGCTTACTTTGTGAGCGTGAACGGCCGGTTGTCGAACGGCAGAATCGTCACCTTCAGTGACTTGCGCGCGTCGAACTGATCCTTCGTAATTGGAAAACTGACCACGATCGTGCCCGTCACCTGCTGCCCCGGGTTGATCTTCTGATCGAATTTGAGAATCGGCGCGGTTCCTTTGCCCAAGTCAGGGAATGCCTGGAAGTAGCGTTCCGAGTCGACGGCGGTTGCAGCCGTGTCAGTCTGTTCGCCCTGGTCGGTCTGGACCGTCGCTGAGATTTCCTTGATATACCAGCTCTTTTCGGTGGTGTTGCTGACCGTCAGAGTGATCGCCGACAGGATCGTATTGTCCTGAAGTTGAACGGCGTTAACCTCGCCGATGCCGCCGGCAGCGACCGGTTTTGCGCGGAAGCCGTAACTGAAAATTGCCACCACGACAGCAACAATTCCAAGCGCGATGAAGACAATTCCGACGGGAGGCAGCGTCCACCGGGCGCGGTCGAATTCCTCGGACATGGGCACGTGGGCGCGGTCGTAATCGTCGGGCTTCGGCTTCGGAGTGGGAGTTACCGGCGGATGCTGCGGGACGTTCTCTGGCATGTATCGGCTCCGGCGCAACATTATGCGCGTTTTACTGCATGGAAGCGAGTGCAACTCCGAATTGAGATGCAGATCCGCCCGTTACTGCCGGTTATTTCGGATGTCCCACCGGAATCAGGTAGATGGGACGGCTGCTCGTGGGAAGAGAAAGCAGCTTCCAGACGGCATCGGGATCAAACCCGCCCATCGGGACTGCACCCAGCGACAGCGCCGTTGCCTGCAGCAACAGATTCTGTGCTGCATGCCCGGCTTCAAGGTCGACCCAGCGCGACGCGATTTCGCGGGACGATCCCTGCGCCGCGCGATCGTAGTCTCCAGTGATGATGAATACCGCTGCGGCTGCCGCCGTGGTTGGCTGTTGCGAGAGCCTGGAGCGAACATCGTCTGCAGTTAGCTTCCGGAGTTTGTGGCCCTCGGGAACGTATTGGGAAACGCCATCATGCGTCGCGACATAGATCTGAACGAAGTATCTCGCTCGGGCCGACGGAGCTGTGCGGTGGCCTTTGCTGTCGGTGATCCCCTGCGCTGACCACAGGAGCTGCGAGAGCTCTTGTTGCGTCAGCGGCGTGGGGGTCAACGAACGAATTGAGCGGCGCGTTGCAAGTGCTTCTGTAAGAGACATCCCTCCCTTGAGTTGCGGGGCCGGCAGAGACGCGGTGGTCTGCGCGAAGGCGAATGACGAAAACAGTAGGACGGAAAGAAATAGACGACGACGCATAGGTCCTCCGGTTTGCGGACGTTATACGCGCGCTGATCTATAAAATGCAGTGACGTTGAGTTGTGGAGTAAAGGGAAGAGTCGAGTAGAAATAGGAAAGGCTGTGACATTGGTTATGCTCTAGCCGCCAACTCTTGCGAGGGAGTTAACGACGTGGACGCACGTACCGTCACAGCCCTTGATGCGACCACCGCTTTCGCGGTTCCTGACCCCGGCGGATTTCTCGCAAAACCGTCGGTTTTTTCGGGTCCGGAAGCTCTGCCGGTCACCCGGCCTGGCTAGTCACTCAGTCTACTTCGGATCAGCAACGTTTTAATTTCGCTAACCCTTTCGACCGTCGACGTTGGCGATACTAACGCACCATTAACGAATGTCAATCCCCAAGAATTGTGCAATTGAAGATTTTTAGAAGGCGCAATTTGGCGTCTGCAAGTTGTTGCGAAAATTGGGCGTTCCCTTTTTGGGAATTAATTTCTCCCCATTTCTGCACACAAATTTGCACAGTTGGTACAACGCAAATTTGCACAGGACGAATCTCTTGACCTTAGGAGTTTGTTGCTGCACAGTGTGCATAGGAGTCCGATGTCTCAGTTTGTGGCGTATGTAGATGGCGGTTGTCATGGTAGTCCCGGACCATCGGGCATCGGCGTCGTAATCGAAAAACCAGGCGGCGAGCGCGTCCGCATCGCCAGATGGATCGGCCACCAGGACAACAACGTGGCCGAATATGTAGCCCTTCTCGAAGCCCTTCAGCACGCCATCTCAAGTAAGGCCAAGGCACTGCACGTCTTTTCCGATTCGGAATTGGTCGTAAAACAGATGAAAGGCGAATACGTGTGCCGCTCTCCGAGGCTCTATTCGCTGAACTGGACCTGCCGGAAATTGGCGCGCGCGCTGGAGTTCCGGATCGCCCATATCAGCCGCGAGCTGAATGAAGAGGCGAACGGATTGGCGCATCACGCCATTGTTAATCGTATCGTTTAGTCGATCCCCACTACTTAGTCGATCCCCACCACTTTGCTTCTGCGTTCCACCAGGATTGTGTTGCGCCATTTGCCGAGTTGTTTGCCGATACGCTCGCGGAAACCGACCTGGCGGAACCCTGCGGCCTCTACCATCTTTAGGCTGGCCACGTTCTCTTCCATAATCGAGCCCTGAAGCGTCCAGATGCCATATTTCTCTGAGAGCGGAATAACCGCTGAAATCAGGGCAGATCCCACACGTTTACCACGCGCCCATGACGCGACATACACGCTCAACTCGGCGACACCAGCGTACGCGCTTCGACGCGAACGGCGGGCCAGCGCCGCCCAACCAGCTATGGCGCCATCGTAGCGCGCGACCAACCGGCAGAAGGGAAGATGCGAGCGGTCGAACTCCTCCCAATTGGGCGGAAGGATTTCGAACGTGGCATTTCCGGTGGCGATGCCCTCGAGGAAGATCGAGGAGACGTCAGGCCAATCATCTGCCGTCATGGGTTCAATGGTGATCGGAGAACGGGATGGAAGGGTCGCAGCCATGCGAAGGATGATAAAACTTAAGTGCTTCCGACGAAAGTTCCTGTTTTGTGATCAGTAACCTCCCCGTCCAGAACCATTGGCATAAACGCAAACAGGGCTAAGTGTAGAAAGTCGCCCGCTTGGGGAAAATATGCACGCCCCGAGTCTGCCGTACATTGCGATGCGAAAACGATATTGCCGAACCAGCAAGGCTTTTGCTCTGAGATCCCGGATGGGCTCGCGGTTGCGCTACTTCAAGCCAGATGTTGGGGAGGAAAGTCTACGTGTACAGATCGAAGAACGTAGTTCTGCTTGCAGTGGTGATACTGATGATGGCTGCCGCGAGTGCATGCGGTGGCAATTCCAATAACGCCCTGAGCCCGCAGTTCCAGCCTCAGGTGGCCAACCTGACCGACAACTTCCAGTTCCAGACGACTGGCATCACGAATGTGACACAGACTCTGGACTACAACTGGCAGAACTCCGGAACCCGTGCCTCAATCAACCAGGCGTGCGCGATCACCAGCGGAACTGCGATGCTGACGATACGCGACCCGCAAGGGCTTGTCGTCTATTCCGGAGACATGAAAGCCAACGGCACTTTCACCAGCATTGCTGGAGTGACCGGAGCCTGGCAGATTCACATTGAATTGACGAACACCACGGGCACACTGAATTTCCGCGTGCAGAAGATGTAGTTGGGTTAAACCGGTTCGCGCTTGTTGCGAAGGTAAGCATCCGACTTTTCAATCCAGTCCTGGCGGGGCGGATTGAAGACGTCGAGATCGACCGTGTCCTCAAGCGCGACCGCTTCGTGCGGCATGTTGGGTGGGATGCAAAGAACCTCGCCGGCACGGACGATGATCTCTCTGCCGTCAATACGGAACTTAAGCGCGCCTTCCAAAATGTAAGTGAGTTGTTCGTTGGCGTGACTGTGCTCGGGTACGACGCAGCCCTTCTTCAGTAGCACACGGGCAATCATCAGATCGCCGCCGACGACGAATTGGCGCTGGAGAAGAGGATTGAGATCTTCGAGCGGGATGTCAGTCCAGCGGGAGTGTTTGAGTTTCATTTGAGTTGAGCCCTTTGTGGAATCACCAGCCATGTTTTACGGCTTTCGCAAACTTCTCCGCCGGTAGCGTGTTCAGCACATCATCCTTCGTCAGCCAAGCGCGACGTGCTTGGAGTATGCCGTACTTAATTAGGTCCATATGTGACGTGTGGTGCGCGTCGGTGTTGATGACGATCTTCACACCTCGCTGTTTCGCCATACGCAGGTGCTGGTCGTTTAAGTCGAGTCGGTCGGGATAGGCGTTCAACTCCATTGCGACCTTATGTTTTGCCGCGGCGTTGAGCACGGCTTCCATGTCGAATTTGTAAGCGTCGCGTCGCAGCAGCAGGCGTCCCGTAGCGTGTCCGATGAGGCAGGTGTTCTTGTTCTCGATTGCCTTCAGCAGGCGCTCGGTCATCTGCGCCGGCTCCTGGTTGAAATGCGAGTGGACGCTGGCAATGACGATGTCCATCTGGGCCAGCACTTCATCGGAAAGGTCGAGCGAACCATCGGCGAGGATATCTACTTCAGCGCCGGCAAAAATCTTTATGCCTTCCAGTTTCTTGTTCGCGTCATGAATCTTCTTGATGTGCAGGAGAGCGCGATCGTCAGTGAGGCCGTTGGCCATCGCTAGATTCTTCGTGTGATCGGTGATCGCCATGTACTTGTACCCGCGCGCGCGAGCCGCTTCGGCCATCTCCTCGATCGTGCATTTGCCGTCGGTCTCGACGGTGTGCATGTGGACGTCGCCTTGCAGGTCCTCCTGCTTCAGCAGTTCGGGAATTGCATTCTTCTCGGCAAGTTCGATCTCCCCGCAACTCTCGCGCATCTCTGGCGGAATATAGGCGAGTTTGAGTTTCTTGTAGATGTCCTCTTCTGTTTTGCTTGCGACGATCTTTCCCGCTACACCATCCTTGAACTCCGCCAGGCCGTATTCGTTGAGCGTGTAGCCCATTTTGAGGGCACGTTGGCGCAAGGTGACGTTGTGGTTTTTGCTGCCGGTGAAGTACTGCATGGCCGCGCCGAACGAGTCGCGCGGAAGCAGGCGCACATCTACCTGCATGCCGTTACGCAGGCGGAAGCTGGTTTTGTTATCGCCCTTCGCGAGTATCTCCACGATGCCCGGAAACTTGACCACGTGCTCGATCGCAGCTGCACGCTTGGCATCATCTTCGCAGGCCGTTCCGGTGATGAGGATATCGAGATCGCCTACGGTTTCACGTCCACGGCGCAGCGATCCGGCAGGCGTGATCTTCTCCACTCCCTTCAAAGTCTGGATATTCTCGATTAGCTTCTGGGCAGTGCGATCTGCTTCGTCCAGCAGGAAGCGCCCTGAGATCGAGCGATACGTTTCAATGGACTTGATGATCTTCTGCTCGCTCTTTTCGCTCATTCGGGGAAGCGTACGCAGCTTGCCTTCCTTCGCGAGTTTCTCGACGCCGTCCACATCAGCTACCTGGAATGCGCTCCAGATAAGTTGAATGGTCTTCGGTCCGAGGCCCGAGATCTTCAGCAACTCGAGCATCGACGGCTTGTACTTCGTAAGCAGATCCTGATGCAGGCCAAGTTTTCCCGTACCGCATAACTCCGCTAGGTTCGAAGCCATTCCTTTGCCGATACCCGGAACCTCGAGCAATTTCTTCGGCTCGCAGACGAGGTCTTTGACTTGTTCGGAGAGTCCGTCGATCACCTCTGCTGCACGACGGTAGGATCGAATCCGGAACGGATCCTGCGCATCGATCTCCATCAGATCGGCGGTTTCGTAGAGCACGGTAGCGATGTTCTTGTTGTCCATCGGTCAGTTTCTTTATACCCGAGAAGCGACAGCCAAACCGCCGCTGTCGCGCTCAGAAGAGAGTAGGCGAATTGTACTTGAGCTGAAAAACAAAACCCAGCCACGCGGGCTGGGCGGAGGGGAACAGATCAATTCCTAATTATGCCGATAGCTTATTTACATTCGCTGCTTGCGGACCCTTTTGGCCATCGACGATTTCGAACTCTACATCGTCACCTTCTGCGAGGCTCTTGTAACCCTCGCTGGTGATCCCGGAATAATGAACGAACACATCGGGCCCATCTTCCCGGCCGATGAATCCGTACCCCTTTGCGTTGTTGAACCACTTGACCTTGCCTTGAATTCGAGCCACTTACTCTTCCTTTCGTGCTAGCGCCGGAGTTATTTACGTAGGCGCGGGGGACTGCCTTCCGCACAGTTTAACTCCAGAGTGACTCAAGGAAGCTAGGAAAAAGGGCCCCAGGGGTTCGCTACAGCAGTTACAACGTGTAGAAGGATGTTGAAACTATTCTGCTGCCGTTTCGGTAGGTTGTCAAGAGAGTAAACAGTAAAAAGTCAGCCCTCAGCGGCGTTTTTGGCCGTTTTGTGCTTGCTGAAGCCAGAGCAGGGAGGCGATGGTCTTGGCGTCCCGTATTGCTCCTTTCATAACCATCCGCACCGCCTGAGATAAGGGGAAGAATCTTTTGCCGATGAACTCGTCTTCTTCGGGTTTTGCCTGGCCGGGCCTTAATCCTTCAGCTAAGTAGACGGCCATGGTCTCGTCGAGGAAGCCGGGGCTGACGAAGAAGTAGAGGACGCGCTTCCAGCGGTCGGCGGTAAAACCCGTTTCTTCGATGAGCTCGCGCTTGGCGGCGGGGAGTTCGTCTTCGCCTTCGTCGATGCGACCGGCGGGAAGTTCCCAGATGAAGTCGTTGGCGGTGTAGCGATATTGGCGGACCAGGAGCACACGGGGCTCGCCTTTCGGCTTGGTCTTTGAGCGGGAGAGAAGGGAGCTGTTTTCGACGGCCATCATGACAACCGAGCCGGAGTGGCGGACGATGTCGCGGCGAACCGTAACACCACTTGGTTCCTTCACTTGGTCGGAAGTGATCTGGAAGACAGGTCCGCGATAGGCGACTTTGGAGGAGAGGATCTTGACAGGTTTGCGGGTTGACGAAGGCTTGCGAGTGCGTGGCATCGGAACAATATAAACAACTTACTGACCGAGTACGGATTTGATTTTTGCGCGATTTTTGGTGGGGAGGTCTTCGATGGCGATGGCGAGCAGTGCGCGGTAGATTTGCCCCGTGCCGGGCACGCGCCTGAGGGCCTGGAGATTTCTGGCGATGGTATCGGCGTCGCCGCGGATGATGGGTCCGCTGAAGGAGGCGGCTGGCCCGTTGGCGAGGTAATTCTCCAAGGTTCGGCGCAGGATGGGGCCGATGACCTGGCGGGTCCGGGCCGGTTTGAGGCCGAGCGTTTTGCCGATCCGCTCGGCAGCGGCGAGGTGGGCGATGAGCAGCGGTGAGCTGAAGGTCCCGAGCGCGTGGTAGAGCGGCTTGTCCTCCTTCTTGAGAATGAATGACGTGCCGCCTAATTCTTTGGCGAGGCGTTTTGCCAAGTTGAGGGCGGCGGGATCGCCTTCCAGGGCGAACGCGACGCCCTCAAACGAAGGCTTGGATGACTTGACGAAGGTCATCATGGGATGGACCGCGGCAACTTTCGCGCCCAGCTTCTTGAGAGGCCGCAGTTCGTCGCTGGTCAGAGCACCACTGCAATGGAACACGATTTTGCCTTTCCAGTCTGATCGCTTCGACAGGTCGCGGGCGGTGAAGGCGATGTCGCGGTCGCCGACGCAGAGCCAAACCAGGTCGGCGCTGTATTCGGCGGCGTCGGAGCGGACGGCTTTGGCGCCGATCCGCCGCGCGACCGGTGCCGCGCTCTTGCGATCGGACCGGTAGGCGATTTCGTTCACCCGGAAATCGGCCTTGGCCAGTGCCAAGGCCAGCGCAACGCCGACATTGCCTGCGCCCACGATCGTGATGGACGGCTTCTTACTCATTTCCGGATAGGAATTGTAATCGGGTACTTTCTAATCGGGTAATCTGAAAGCCTCCACGCCAACGGCTTTTGCGTGACCACCAACTGCTGTATTTGGACGAGATGGGGCACCCCTCCCCCTCCCCCCCGGTTTTGCCTTCATATAACAAAACAAAGCAGTTACGCGAGCGTCGGGCTCTACATATATGATTCTAAAGGATTTATAAGTCCTTTGTTTTCATATATGGAGAATCTGTATATGAAAGCAAAGGAGTTAGACAGCGCATATATGAAAACAAAGGGCTTACCAGCTCATCGGTTCCTCAGTTCGTCAGCTTTTCGGTAAGGCAAGTCGTTAGTCCTTAGTCGTTGGTCGTCGGCAAAGACGAAAGGTGGTGAGACGGAAAGTTCGTCTTCACCACCTACATTTTCAGGATAGCAATTTGGGTGGGGGCATTATCATGCCAAGGTTTTGAAATTTATTTTGCGAGTGTTTTCAAGATGTTGCGGGGAAAAGGGCGTCGTGACCCCCTTGACATCACTTACGGGTGGTTGTGCCAATTTGGGAATACCGGCAGGGTTAGGCCCCGGGTAGACTGCGTTTGGTGACTTACGCCAACAACAGTTCGAATCAACTGCTTTCGACGCCTCTGGCGACATTCACCTACGACCAGAACGGCAACATCCTCAGCAAGAATAACTCTTATGGCCTGGCGACATACGCCTGGGATTATGAAAACCGTCTGACGAGCGCGACCACACAAAACGGAGTGATCACGTTCAAGTACGACCCGTTCGGGCGCAGGATCCAGAAGAGCAGCGCGAGCGGGACGACGATCTACGTTTACGACGGGGCAAACGCGGTCGAAGAACTCGACGGGGCCGGAGTGGTGACGGCGCGTTTTGTGCAGGGTGCCGGGATTGACGAGCCGTTGGCGCAGAGCAGATCTGGGCTCAATTTCTATCATGCGGACGGGCTCGGATCGGTCACCTCGATGACAGATGGGGCGGGGTTGCCGAGCGCGACGTATGTCTATGGAGCGTTTGGAACCCTGGCGTCCTCCAGCGGTACGGTTGCGAATCCGTACAGGTACACCGCCAGAGAATACGATCCGGAAACCGGGCTCTATTATTACCGCGCCAGATACTACGATCCGACCATTGGCCGCTTTCTGAGCGAAGACCTAATGC
>DATMXP010000053.1 GCA_035561515.1 Terriglobales bacterium
GCGCATATATGAGAACAAAGGAGTTAGAAAAAGCCAGTCGTTAGTCGTTGGTCGTTGGTTGTCGGCAAAGGCTCTTCTCCTAGCGAGTCGGTGGTGGCGATAGGGATTCTTCCCCTTCCGCTTCACTTCGTTTCAGCGTCAGGGTCAGAATGACAAACCCAAAAAACCCAAGTACAGAGGTTCTTCGGCTACGCCTCAGAACTCAGAATGACAACCCCCCAAAACCCAAGTACAGAGGTTCTTCGGCTTCGCCTCAGAACTCAGAATGACAAAACAAAAACAAAATTTGTCTTCACCACCTACATTTTCAGGATAGCAATTTGGAAGGGGGCACTATGCCAACATTCAAGAAATTATATTTGCCGTTAAATCAGGAACTTACGAGTTTTTGAAGGCGTTGACCCCCTTGACACGGTTTTTCCTGAATTGGGAAAGAACATGAGCGCAAGTGATGCGTGTGCAAGTCGAGGCTAACGCAATTGTTCGGCACCCCATCCTGACACCCAAAATCTCAGGGCGAAAGGATGGGGTGCTCGCAAGGTTTTACTGGCCTGCAAATTCCTCGTCGAAGCTGATGTCCATGAGCGTTCGGGTCAGTTCCTTGTTGGCCTGTTCGCGCTGGGAGCGGATGGAGTCGACTTCCTTCCGAAGGGCGATCAGGCGGTCTTCCTGCGAGTTGAGTTGTGTTGCATAACGCTGGAGCAGGGACTTCTCTTCGGCGCTGCCTTTCAGGGCCTTCATATTTTCGCGAACGCGGTCCTGATCGGCGCTGATGGAGTTGACCTCCTGTTCCCGAAGACTGATCTGCTGGTCGAAGCCAGCGATCTGGTTCTTCTGGTCGAGGATCTTGCGGAAAGCGGTTTCGATCTCGGGTTTGAGCACGCGCTGACGCGAGTAAAGAATCACGTCGTCGGAGGTCAGGTTGGTGAGATACACGCGCGTTTCCAGGGGATGAAACTCGGCGATTTCGAGCTTGGCGTTGGAGTTTGGCTCGACCTTGACGAGGAATCGGTGCAGCGACTCGGTGCTCTCTTCGGGCTTAATGCCGTCAATGAACTTCCATCCCTGGCGAGCGGGGTGTTCGATGACGACATTGCGGGCTTCCTTGTCGGAATTGTGGATGGTGAAGGTCTTCTTCGCGCGCTCCTGACGGGTAACGGTCATCAACCCGCGGACGATACGAACGCGGGAGATGGGCTGGGGATCGGATTCGTCCTGCGAAGTGATGCGGATGGAGGAGTCTCCGGCGTACGAGAGCAGGCGGCGCTCGTCGGGCTTGATCGGCTCAAGTAAGCCTTCCCCGGCGAAGCTATTGCCTTCGACGATGCTGAAGCTGCCTGAGTCGAGCGTGGCGCCGCTGGTATTGCGCATCCAGAGAGCGTTGCGCGGAGTGCGTTCCCGTTCGTTCCAGAGCGTGACTTTCTGCGCCTCAATGCGGGCCTGCACGATGGGAACGAGTGCGGACTGATCTTTGCCAATGGTGATGGGCTGCTTGAGGTCGTAAGAGAAGAGTTCGCCAATCTCGCGTCCGGAAGCGGATTCGAATTGGGATTCCATGTAGCTGTTTTTGGCGACGTTGAATTCGTTGGTTCCCGGAGCAGGAGGAGGCGGTGGAGCTGACGGTGCGGTAAAACCCCTGCCAGCGCCGATTCCGGCACCGGAACCACTCCCTATCATCCCGCCAATGCTGCCGCCGCGGACACCACCTGGCACACCGCCGACAATCCCTTTGGGACTTACCAGACTGTCGACATGTGATTCAGACAGTTCAACGGTAGCCTGGTGCGTTTGCGGAGCAAGTTGTGCCGTCTGCGGCAATCCGATTACTGGCCGACGTGCATAGTAAGGCGTCGAAAGGTTTTGCACGAATGACTGTGGCGCTCCGGCGACGAGGGACAGTTTCACGTCTTTCCAGTCCTCGCCGATGGTATTGTCCACGACTGCCCAGCCTTGCAGTAGCGGCAGCCGGGATGAGTCGGTGGGGATCACGATACGGTAGGTGGTCTTCCAGATTGGTACTTCGCTGATGTAGCTGACGAAGAGGTCGCGATCTCCGGTGCCGGTGGCGGAGATGGTCATGCGGCGGACGTCTTTCGCGCGGCTGGAACTGACCATGCCGAGGTAGCGATTGAGTTCACGGGCGAGATCGGCTTCGGCGATGCGGACGGTTGTGCCGGGATTGATCTCGAAGGTGCGCAGTTCGCCGGAGTCGGTGATGAGTGCGAGTTCGGTAGTCTGGATGGTTTCGTCGGTACGGGAGTTCTTTCGCTCGCGGGTCTCAACGCTCAGGATCTTGCCGATTGCACTTGCGCTGCCATTGCGGACTTCGACGCGAGCGCCCCGCAGGGCGTTAAGCAACTGCTCGCGGGTGGGCTGTTCGCCAAGAGGGAGGCGGAGCCCGCGAAGCCGCTGGTCGAGCGGCGCGGTGGAGTTATAGCGAACTCCGGTAACGCGTCCTTCGCCGAGGTCGACGATGGTGAGGGACTTGAGGACGTCATCGAGTTGCGAAGTGGTGAAGTCGATGTTGACGTCCTGCGTGCCGCGAACGCGGCCGACGTGCTCGAAGTAGCCGACACCATTCTTGTAAAGGACAACGCGCTTGACGGGCAGGTGCCCAGGGGTGGCGTCTTCAGTGGTTGTGGGTTTGGGTTGGGCGGATGCGACAAGAGCAAAAGAAAGGATAACGGCCAGAATACGCATCAAGGGCCTCCTTCGGGTGAACGCGAATGATATCGCGAGCTGCTGAGTTAACGGCAGAAATACTCAGTCAGTTACGAAAATAGAACGAGGAACTTTCCCGAACTTGCACTGAAGAAGATGGCAGAAACAGAAACCCCGCTCGAAAGCGGGGTCGTTGTGAAGAGGGAATTCGGCTACTGATCGAAGCCGATGCCGCGCTTCTTGGTGCCGCGGTCGTCTTTGTAAACCTGACCGTCCTTAATGTGAATGACACGATGCGCGTACTCGGAGATGTCGTGCTCGTGGGTAACGAGGACGATGGTGTTGCCCTGTCCGTGCAGGCGATCGAAAAGAGCCATGATTTCAAGGCCGGTTTGCGAATCGAGGTTACCGGTCGGTTCGTCGGCGAGGATGATGGAGGGCGTGTTCACGAGGGCGCGCGCGATAGCAACACGCTGGCGCTGTCCACCGGAGAGCTCGTTGGGCTTGTGATTCATGCGTGAGCCCATGCCAACGGCTTCGAGCGATTTCTTCGCACGTTCAAGACGCTCTTCCGGAGAGATGCCGGCGTAGATCAAGGGAAGCTCGACGTTATGCAGAGCACTGGCGCGAGGGAGCAGGTTGAAGGTCTGGAAGACGAAACCGATTTCCTTGTTACGGATGCGCGCGAGTTCGTCGTCGTCGAGTTCGCTGACGAGTTGTCCGTTGAGCCAATAGCGGCCCTGGCTGGGCGTATCAAGGCAGCCGATCAGGTTCATCAGGGTGGACTTGCCGGATCCGGAAGGGCCCATGATGGCGACGTACTCGTTGCGCTCGATGCGGACGTTCACACCACGTAACGCGTGCACCTGCTGCTCGGAACCCATGTCGTAGGTTTTCCAGAGGTCCTCGGTGCAGATCATGCAGCTCTCAGGAGGAGCTTGCGGTTCAGTGTCATTGATATTGCTGAGTTGCGTGGTGGCCATGCGGTTCTCCAAACGTCTTACCCTTTTATTACGCCGGAAACTTGCTGTTGGTTCCCGAAATCCAAAAAGTCGAACAGGCGGGCCGTTCAGCCCGCCCTAGTCTTTTGACGGGCGGGCGCCCGGAAGGTTACGACTTTTCTTCTTCCTTCTTCGGAGCGGAGTTGTCGATCTTCACAGTAGCCCCGTTCTTCAGCGTACGAAGGACCTTGTAGCTGCCGGTGATGATCTCGTCGCCCTCTTTGAGTCCACTGGTAACTTCGATGTCGGTGGTGCCGGCGATGCCGGTCTCAACCGGAACGAAGACGGCTTTCTTGTCACGAATCACGAAAACACCCTGCAACTCGTCTTTCGGGTTGGCAGTGGCTTGCGAAGCAGGAGCCGCGGCCTGAACGGCATCCTTGTCTTTCTTGCCCTTGGTTTTCTCTTCCAGATCGCCACGCTGCCGAACCGTGAGCGCCTGGATGGGGATGCTCATGGCGTTCTTCTTGGTCGCAGTGGTGATCTTGGCGGTGGTGGAGAGCCCGGGACGGAGGTTCTCCGGCGGATCGGTCAGAGTCACGACGACTTTGAAGTCTTTCGCTTCCTGGCTGGCGATGTTGGACTGAGAAGTGGAGACACCGGTGGAACGAACGACGGCGTTGTTGCCGATTTCGCTTACGGTCCCGTGAAAGACCTTCTTGGGCATGGCGTCAATGGTGACTTCCGCCGGTTGTCCGAGACGAACGTTGACGATGTCGGTTTCGTCCACTTTAACTTCGGCGGTGATAACGGACATGTCGGCAAGAGTCATCAGGGTGCTGCCGGGCGAATTCTGAATGCCGACGACTACGGTCTCACCCTCGCGAACGGGAAGGTTGGTGATGACGCCGTCGAAGGGAGCAGCGTATTCGGTTTTCTTGAGAACGTCGTTGGCGCGAACCAGGGTGGCGCTAGCCTGAGAAATGCGACGCTGCGATGAATCAAGTTGGGCATTCGCCTGTGCGATGCGCGCGCGGGCCTGTTCGGCCTGGGCGACGGCGGAATCGTAGGCGGCTTTCTTGGCGTCGTACTCGGCTTTGGCGATCAGCTTAGATCCGTACAGACCTTCCGCACGCTGATAGTCGAGCTTGGCGCGTTCGAGATCGGCGCTGGCACGTTCGAGGTCGGCCTGGGCAGTCTTGAGAGCGGCTGCCTGGGCGGTGGCGTCGGTACGAGCGACATCGAGAGCGGCCCGGTTTGCAGCAACATCAGCGCCAGGCTGAACGTTTTCCAACTGGGCCAGCATCTGGCCGCGCTTGACCCGATCGCCTTCTTTCACGAAGAGACGGGTGATGCGGCCGAAGGCGTTGGCACCAACGTTGACGTAAGTTTTGGGCTTGATCTCGCCGGAAGCGCTGACGGTGGAACTCAAATCCTGTTTGGTGACCTTATCGGTTTGAACGGTAGTCACATTTTTGCCGCTCCTCAGAACGGTGAAAGCTACTACGCCTACCAGGATGATAAGAATTACGAGTCCGAATATAAGTTTCTTTCGATTCTTCACGTTGCCTCTGCAGTAAGCGCGCGGGTCTATGCCTGCTTAAGCGCAAAAGGACCTACATCCGTCCTTGGTATTAATACGCACATCGTACCGGAAAAGTTCGCGAGATCCACGCGACTAATTGGTCGGTGACGGATTTTGGAACGAGCGGCGGGCTCTCCCAACTATTAATGACGGACGAGAGTACGATTTATTATAGCCAATCCGGCAACGCTCGAATGCCAAGCCTAGAGGGGGAGATAGTCCCGATCTGGGACGAATTGCGGAATATAGGGGTAAACTGTCGGAACTTCATGCAAGTAAGCGGGTTAAGGGTGGTGCAGAGGTGTGCCGCAGTGGCATCCAGCCTTGATTCCAGAATGACAAGTACATACAATTCCAGTACACGCGCTAGGTGTCTCTCAGTGAGGTCTATTTCGATGTTGCAACGTTTTGGTAGGGCATTCCTTTTACTCATTCTTTCGGCCACCCTGATGTTCGGGACGGTGGTGTCCGCACAGGACAAGACCGGTGGCAATTCCGGACAGGGCACGGAAGTGGACCCGCTGAAGCGCCCGATTAGCGAGAAGCAACGCCAGGAGCAAGAGAAGGCGCTTAAGAAAGAGCTCGGCAAGACGTATAAGAAGTGGCTGGATGAGGACGTCCGCTGGATCATCAGCGACGAAGAAAAGGAAGCGTTCAAAAAGCTGTCGAACGACGAAGAACGCGACAACTTCATCGAGCAGTTCTGGGTACGTCGCGATCCCACTCCGGATACGGTGGAGAACGAGTTCAAGGAAGAGCACTACCGGCGCATCACCTACGCGAACGAACATTTCGCGGCAGGCATTCCGGGATGGAAGACGGACCGCGGACGCATGTACATCATGTATGGTCCGCCGGACCAGATCGAATCGCACCCGTCGGGTGGCATCTACAACCGGCCGATGGAAGAGGGCGGCGGACAGACCTCGACGTATCCATTTGAAACGTGGCGCTATCGGTACATCGAGGCCATCCAGGAGCAGGAAGTCATTATCGAATTCGTCGATACCTGCATGTGCAACGACTACCACATGACCATGGACCGTAGCGAAAAGGATGCGCTGCTGCATGTGCCCGGCGCCGGCGACACGCTTTATGAATCCATGGGAATGAGGAGCCGCGCGGACCGGTTCTCAAACGGCGGCATGGAGAGACTTGGCGAAGGTCCGATGGGCAACAACAGCCAGATGAAGCAGTTCGATCGGCTTGAGCTCTTCGCGAAGTTGAACCGTGCACCGGCGGTGAAGTTCAAAGACCTGGAAGAGATCGTCAGCCACAAGATCACGGTGAACCTGATGCCGTTCGATGTCAGGTTCGATTTCGTGAAGGTCACGTCGGATACCGTGCTGGTTCCGGTGACGCTGCAGATGAAGAACCGGGACATCACGTTCGTGACGAAAGAGGGAGTTGCCCGCGGGACGGTGAACATCTTCGGACGTGTGACAACCCTGACCGGGCGCGTGGCGCAGACCTTCGAAGACATCGTGCAGGTGGATTCCCCGGCGGAGTTGCTGCAGGCGGCTACGGAAAGAAGCTCGTTGTACTGGAAGGCGCTGCCGCTGAAGCCGGGTATGTACCGGCTGGACCTGGTGCTTAAAGACGTAAATGGCGACCGGATGGGGACGTGGTCGAAGGGCATCCGAGTTCCGGAATTCGCCGAGGATAAGCTGGCATCTTCTTCCCTGATCGTGGCCGACCAAATGGAGAAGGTGGCTAGTAAAGCAGTGAATACAGGCAACTTCGTGATCGGAGCTACGAAGGTTCGCCCAAGGGTGGAGAGCGCCGACGGCAAACCGGCTGTGTTCAAGCGCGGCCAGAAGGCGAACTTCTGGATGCAGGTTTATGGTCTGTCGATGGATGAGCAGACCAAGCGGCCGTCGGCAAACATCGAATACGACATCATGAACCTGGGCAGTAAGAAACAGGTCGTGCACATGGTCGAGAACACCGCCCAGCTCGGAAATGTGGGCGAGCAAATCACGTTGGAGAAGAGCCTGCCGCTCGCGAGCCTTGAACCCGGCATCTATCAGATTACGATCAAGGTGAACGACAACGTGTCGAAGCAGGTAATCACTCCGACGGCGAAGTTCGCAGTCGAGTAAGGCGCAAGAACGGGTCCCCAATCCATCAAGTGGGGGTGGAACCTATGGGCCGAAAAGTCGGATCGCTGATGCTGGTGATAGCAGTCGCACTAGGTGTGCCTGCTTACGCCAGCCAAGGTACGATCTCCGGCGTGGTGAAGAATGCTTCCGGAGTGCCCCAAATGGGCGCGATGGTGGAGGTGTTCGCGCGCGGCACATCGCACGTAGCGACTGGATTTACGGATACGAAAGGTTTTTACACGCTGGCGCAGTTAATCCCCGGCACCTACGACGTCAAGGTAAGCGCGCCATCATTTCTTCCTACGTTACGAGAGAGTGTGAGCCTGAGATCAGGCGCGAACCTCGTTGTAAATCTGACATTAAACACACTGAGTGATGCAATCCGGTTCCTGCCGACAAAGCAGGGGACATCGGATGATGACGACTGGAAGTGGACACTACGCTCCGCGGCGAATCGTCCGATCCTGCGAGTCAAGAATGGCGAACCACTGGTGATTGCCAATGGAAACGATCGCGAGTTCCGGGCTTCCGTGGCATTCGTGGCGGGATCCGACGGCGACGCCTTTGGCGGGACGAACGAGATGAGTACGCGGTTCAACGTGGAACACTCGTTGTTCCAGACCGGTATGCTCTCGCTGGATGGCGATGTGGGATATGGTCCGGGTGCGAATGGAACTGTCCTGCGGACGTCTTATGTACATCGCATGCCCGATGGCTCGCGCCCCGAAATCTCACTGACAGTAAGGCGATTTGCGATGTCGCCGACATCGGCGCTGCAAGACGCCGCGCTGGATGCGCTGTCATTCTCGGCATCGGATAACTTCACGTTTGGCGATTTCGTGGATGTACGTGTTGGAAGCGAGTTCCAGTCGGTGCAATTCCTTGGCCGGGTGAATGCGTTTCGACCGTTCGGGTCGGTGGGAGTACACCTTTCGCCCGACACGGTGATGGAGTACCAATACGCGACTTCGGTGCCGAACACGAGGCGCTGGAAGGGATTCGATACGGCGCCGGCAGATTTGAGTGAGTCCGGACCACGAATGAGTCTGCTGGGAACTCGTTCCCTGATTGAGCGAGGCCGCCACCAGGAACTGTCGCTTTCCAAGCGTCACGGAAACACTGCTGTGCAGGTGGCGTACTTCCATGACAGCATGAGGAATTCCGCCCTGACCGGGGTGGGCGATGTGCAGCAGGCGATGGAAGACATCCTTCCCGATGTATATTCCGGGACCTTTGCGTATAGCGGTGGCGACCTGAATACAAACGGAATGCGCGTGGTGGTGGAGCGGAGACTCTCGAATGGAATCACCGCGACCATGAACTATGCATTTGGTGGGGTTCTGGAATTGGACGGCAGCAATGTGTCCATCGCAGACCTACGGTCGAGCCTGGATTCGCAACTGCGGCACTCGGTAGCGGGAAAGGTAAGCGGCACGATCCCGCGTTCCAAGACCCAATGGCTTACTTCCTATAAGTGGACAAGCGGAAACGCCATTTCAACGGTGGACCTGTTCAATTCCGGTCCGGGGCAGACAGACCCTTACCTGAATGTGTTCCTGCGACAGCCGTTGCCGGGAACCAACTTCATGCCCGGAAAACTCGAGGCACTGGTAGATCTGCGCAACCTTCTCGCCCAGGGTTACAGACCGGTCGTCGGCCCGGATGGCCAGACTCTGTACCTGGTGCAAGCGGCCCGCAGTATCCGTGGCGGCCTGGCATTCGTTTTCTAAGCGACATTTGTGTGTGACATTGAACCTCGCCACGGCGAGGTTTTTCTGTTGATTGACGCCGTGCTTGTTTCCCGAGTAATCTCGCGTGCTCATCTCTGAGCGACTTTGAGGACCTATGAAGCCGTCTAGCCAAAAATTATCGCGCCGAGAGTTTGCGAAGACCGCTGCCCTAGGTACGGCTGCGATTACATTGCCGGCAAAGCTGTTTTCTGAACAAGAGAAGCCAGCACCGGAAGCAACGAAAGAAGAGAAGGCAACAGCCGGGCCAAAGCTTTCTCCTGCCAGCCAAGGCGAAGCCGATGCCACTTATGACTTGCTGATGAAGAAATACGGTGGCCGCTTCACGGCGGAGCAGAAGCAGGAAATCCGCAGGCTGGTGAATCAGCAGCAGTCGGGTTTGGACAAACTGCGGGCCTTCCAAGTGGGAAACGGCGATGAGCCGGCCACAGTATTCCAGCCGTATCGCGGGGAGGTGAGGCGATGATCGGCGAAGAGATTCTGTACCAGTCGGTGACGGAGTTGGGGCAACAAATCCGCGAGAAGAAACTCTCCCCGGTTGACTTGACGAAAGCCTATCTTGAGCGCAGCGAGAAACTGGGGCCGCGGCTGAATGCCTACGCGACACTGACGCGCGATCTTGCTTTGAAGCAAGCAGGTGAAGCGGAGAAAGAGATTGATGCGGGGAAGTATCGCGGGCCGTTGCACGGAATCCCGTATGCTGCGAAGGATTTGCTCGCGGTTCCGGGGTATCCGACAACATGGGGCGCAAAGCCTTTTGCCAATCAGAAATTCGATTTCGCCGCGAGGGTGATCGAGAAGCTGAACGAGGCGGGAGCAATCCTTATTGGCAAGGCTGCGATGATCGAACTAGCGGGCGGAATGGGGTACCGATTCGCATCTGCGTCTGCGACAGGACCGGCGAAGAACCCGTGGAATACAGGGTGCTGGACTTGCGGGTCATCGAGCGGCTCGGGAGCTATCGTTGCGGGTGCGTTGGCGGCATTTGCCATCGGCACGGAAACCTGGGGATCAATCATTTGCCCCTCGGCATTCTGCGGAATTGCTGGATTGCGTCCGACGTTTGGCCGGGTGAGCCGTTACGGCGCAATGGCATTGTCGTACTCGATGGACAAGATCGGCCCCATGGCACGAAGCGCGGAGGACTGCGAGATCATCCTGCAGGCGATCTCAGGATACGACCGCAGAGACAAGGGGAGTCTTCCGAATGAGCAAGCACAGTTTGCGAAAACGACGACCGGCAATTCGAGGCCGCTGCGACTCGGTGTGGTGAAGAAGCCCTTCGGTGACTTCAATCCCGGAGCGGACGTAAAGCGACAGTTTGACGAGGCCGTTGCAGTCATGCGTCGGGCTGGCGCGACAGTCGCGGAAGTGGAACTTCCGGAGGGGCCATTCGAAACCGCCGCCGGCGTAATCATATCGGTGGAAGGCGCGGCGGCATTTCGGGAGCTCATTGAGTCCGGGCGGATCAGTGAGATCAACGATCCGTTAGGGAAAGTCGGAGCCTACGTCAGCACGACGATACCGGGAGACGACTTCCTGAGGGCGATGCAAATACGAAGCGTGTTTCAGTTAAAGGCTGACGATCTGTTCGGCAACTTCGATGTGATCACTTCACCCTCGCTTCCCATGGGTGCCTCTACGCTGGACACAAATCTGGAAACAGGCCTTTCCTTCCCGGATCCGGTGGGCGGATTGGGAAACCTGTGCGGGCTGCCGGCGATAAGCGTCCCCTGTGGCTTTACCGATCAGAAGCTTCCCATTGGAATACAGTTTGTGGGCCGGGTGCTCGAAGACGAGAAAGTGCTGAGGGCTGCGAAGCTCTTCCAGCAGAATACGCAGTGGCATAAAAAGCATCCGCCGCTCGGAGCGTGAAGATCACGGGTGGCCGTGGATTCCGAGCTGGTAAAAAGACCCGAGGACGATCCCGAATACGACGTGCGACAGGAGCATGGAGACAGGAGTGCGGATTCCGTAGTTGAGACCGAGGATTCCAGGAGGCTCCAACTGGCGATTCGCGGTGGGGCCGTTTTGCTCACTTGCCATGCGAGGGTGAATTCCGGGCATGATGGACATGACGACGAGCAAAACAAAAGCTGCATGGACAACGCCGATGAGGGCGCCCCTCCACCAGGAGACCTGGTGCCAAGATTCAAAAGCCAGGACGTAGAGCAGAGAGAACGCCCATCCGTTGAAGAGATGAACGAAGAAGCCATAGACCTTCGCGCGTTCACGGTCGGGAGTGAAGATGGTGCCGAGCATGTAAGGAAAGTCAACGCGGGTGAAACTGAGGGCCTGACCGCCGAATTCCATGGTGGTCATGAGCAGCGTAGAGACGAACCCCCAGAGCATCCAGCTTTCCCAGTTCATGCCGCCTGCCTTTGCGTGGATTCCTTGCGGTGCGCGAGTTGACGAGCGCCCTTGACCCGTTCATTCAACGACAGAGCAGCACTAATCAATCCGATGTGCGTGAAGGCCTGCGGGAAGTTCCCAAGAGGCTCGCCCGATCGAGGGTCGATTTCTTCGGCATAAAGACCGACATCATTCTGATATTTGAGCAGATCGTCCATTAAGTTCTGTGCCTCATGGAGCGAACCTCCCCCAAGAGCAAGGAAGTCAGTCTCCCAAAAACTACAGATGCCGAAAGCACCTTCGGTGGGTCCGCTGGCGTAGCGGTAGAGGAGATGATCGCCAGAGCGGAGGTCGTTGCGAATGGCGCGATAGGTCGCCTGCATGCGGGAAGAATCCGCGGATTCGAAGCCGTAATACGACATCAGCAGCAGAGCAGCGTCGACATCATTGCCGCCGAGCGTGCTGACGTAAGAGTTGCGCTTGGGGTGCCAGGCGAAGGTACGGATCTCATCGGCAATACGGTTCCGTTCACGACGGAAGAGGTCTCTGGAGGTATGGGGAATATTTCCTCGTTCGGACAAAGTGACGAGGCGATCGAGAGCTGTCCAGCACAGAACCCGAGAATGAGTGTGATTGCGGCGGCCTCCGCGTGGCTCCCAGATACCTTCGTCGGGTTGATTCCAATGGGAAGCGACATATCGGCCGATTTTGATGAGAGCAGCTTGCGTGGAACGGTCGAACGAACCGCGATGGAACGCGTACTGAGCCGCCGCATCGAGCACCTCACCGTAGACGTCGAGCTGGAGTTGATTATGAGCAGCATTACCGATTCGCACAGGACGTGAGTTGCGGTATCCGCTGAGGTGATCGAGCTCGCGCTCGCGGACATGGTCGTTTCCGAAGACGGTATAGAGGACACGGAGCTCGGGTTGAGTGAGATGAGTTGCGTTCATCAGCCATCCGATGAACGAGTCGGCTTCCTCGTACAAGCCCAGTCCCAGAAAAGCGCGAGCGGTCATGGATGCGTCACGCAGCCAGCAGTAACGGTAATCCCAGTTGAGAGAGCCACCGATCTGCTCAGGCAGGGAAGTGGTTGGCGCAGCAATGACCGCGCCAGAGGGAGCATAGGTCAGCAGTTTCAAGGTGATGGCACTGCGGACGATGTCGTCCCGATGCGCACCGTCGTAACGAATACGTGAGCTCCAGCGTTGCCACCACTCGACGGTTTCGTTCAAAACCTGGTTGGTGCGTTCGCCGAGGATCGGAAGAACAACGGGTGATTCTTCGGAGTAGGTGAGGGAAGCCTCAATGCGTTCTCCGCGCTTAAGCTTCACGCGCGAGAAAGCGGAGTGAGGCTGAAGATCCAGAGGGAGATTCGTTCGAAGCCAGTACACCCCACGCCCGACTTCGAACCGGATCCCGAGCTTTCCGGATTGCCGGAGGGTGACATCGCTTTCTCCGTAATTTGCGCGAGGGTGAAACGCGAAATCGAGTTCTACTTCTCCGCGGGTACATTCGGCGATACGGATGATTTCGCGATCCGGCGTAAGGCGCGAAAGCTTCCGATGCTCGTCGGCGGCAGGCATGAAGTCGGTGAGGACGAGCGTTCCACTTTCGGTGTTGAAAGTAGTTTCGAGTACCGAGGTTTGCGCAACATAACGGCGAATAACCTGTGAGTTCGGATCGATGGGAGTGATTGCCCAGCTTCCCCCGATTCGGCGGTCGAGAAGGGCTGCGAAGATTGCTGCACTATCGAACCGCGGCCAACAGAGCCACTCGATTGCACCGGATTTCAGGACGAGCGCGGCAGAACGGCTGTCGCCGATGAGGGCGTAGTCTCCGATACTGGGCCAATTGTGCGCTGATGACGACGACGGCGCGTTCGGCATTTGCGTGGACGAAGGGCCCATACTTGATGGAAGTTAGGGAAGCATCCGGAGTTGTATGGAGATGGAGGATGTTGAAGTGACATCAGGTTGCGTGCTCCGAGAGGCTTGTGTACACTGATTTGGACGCTTCACACCGACAGCTCCTGGCGCCCAGTCTTGATGTTCCAGGTCGTTCCACACAGATGAAGGCTGTACGGTCGAAAGTGGGCGCGTAGCTCAACTGGCAGAGCAACTGACTCTTAATCAGTAGGTTGAAGGTTCGATTCCTTCCGCGCTCACCACCTCATCCTCTTGCAAGCCAATGTTTTCGCGTATTTGCGGCCAGTTCTTGCTTTTTACCGGTCGCCTTTTTCAGTCACCCAAAGCAACGCTCAGTAGTCCGGGGTCCCGCAAAAGTCCCGAAGTTTTTCGGTGGGGTCCCGAAGTTCTGCGTCGCTCGCTGCGCTGCACCTTTCCACCTGCCACCGGACCCAGCGTCGGCGCAGCCGGTACAACGCGCTCCGGCGGCTTCGGGTTGGTTCGCTTGCGACGAGCGGCACGTCGGTCGCGTTGCTCGCTTTGCACTTTCTTGTGGAATGCATCGGCCATCGCTCGCGGCGTCGGATGAACGTATTTCCGAGTCGTCGAGATGTTGGCGTGTCCAGCGACTCGCTGGAGTGTGAAGGGATCGGCCCCGGTGAGGCCGAGATTCGTCAGCGCCGTGTGGCGGGCGCTGTGAACACATGCATCCCAGGGCAGGTTCAGTAGCTGTCGCATACGCTCCTGCTGCTGAATCAGGGTATAAGCCGAGACTGGACTCACGCGATCCTCGCGGGTGAAGACGCGATCACCTTTCGATTTCGTTATCCACGTCCTGAGAATCTGCCTGGCACGACTGGTTACCGGCAACGTGCGCTTGCGGAACTCGGTCTTACCGTTCCGAATTCGCAGGTACCCGTAGTGACCCCACTCGTCCGCCTTGTTACTCATATGAACATCAGCTTTCAGAAGCTCGATGATCTCGCCTTCGCAGATGCCAATCTCACATGAAAGTTGGACGAAACTGTTGAGTGGTTCGGGCGCCACTTCGTCATATTTCTTGCGAAGCGCTTCCGTGAACACGAAGGACCGTTCCCGTTCGCCCTTGAGGCGCGGAATTTCGGGCACGCTCCTGATTAGTTCCCAGCGACGTGCCATACGGAGCGCCTTGCGCAGGGTGGCGCGCCACCGGTTGACCGTCGCTACGCTGGTAGTCCGCTCTTTGTCCCGCGCGCACTCGCGCGCAAGCGCCCAGACGGTAAATTTCTGCACAAGCCGCTCATCGATGCTGCTGAGGCGAGCCTCGGCAAGAGAGTCGTACTTCAACAACGAATCGAATGAATAGGTGTAGAACTGCACGGTCCGGGGTTTGTCGTGTTTCTCGGCCTTTACGGCGGTTAAGAAGTCCTCACGGAATGCGCGCAGTGTCGGAACTGGCTTCGGCTCTGCGATACCCGCTTCGCCCTTTACCAAAGCCGTGAATGCTGCGTTCGCGACTTTGAGCGCCTCCCGTTCGTTCCTCATCTTGGTGCTCTTGTGATACCGTTTGCCATTCAGCACGAACTCGTAATGCCAGAAGCTCGTGCCATTCGGTCTGAAGACCTTCATTGCTCCTTCTTTCCAGAGTCAAAGCGTCGCTATTTTACAGGAGGACGCTCTTGTCGAGCGCGAATCGTGTTGCGCTCGATGAATTCCCAAAGGGTATCCGGACGGAAAAGCACACGGCCGCCGATTTTGACGTAATCGATATGGCGGCGAAGAATGTGGTGGCGCAGCGTTTTAGGCCTTATGCCGAGCACCTTTGCGGCCCGATTGATGTCGAGCAGTTCCTCAAGTGTGCGCGTGCTCGGGACTGCGGACCTTTCGAGCGCGTTCACCAACCCGGGAGTCGAAAACTGCTTAACGTCGCGAATCGGGAACTGCTTAACGGCACTGCTGATTTGTTTGGCCACGTTCGTCACCCCTTGCTGTAACCCTTGTTCCGCCTCCGTCGCGCCCGCGGCGTCATCTTCTGCAGCGCCGGTTACCGGGCAAGAGTCGGACAGGGAGGCGCTCTTAGACATTGTTGTTAGCGCGGAAAACTACCTGGGTCAAACGCGAGAGATCCAAGAACAATTGTTCGAAGGCACTGACGTTGTCGGCTGGATGCCCTCGCGACGATAGTGTGTGCCTCGCTGCTCTGCCGACGGCCACGTAGGACGTCGTGCTGCCAGCATCCGCGAATATTCGACCGATTGCACTTTTAGTGCCCGAGTCGGACAGCACGGCAGAGTCGGCTCGCATCACTCGGCAAAGGCGTTCGTCACCTGAAACTTGGCACAGCGGAAAAATCTGTGTTTGGAATAGAAGCTTACTTCGCGATCGCAACTACAAAACCGCAACAGGCGCGCCTTCCGCTCGTCTAGGCGAATGAGACTCCGCGAGACGCCAGAAGGCAGCAGCCGGAAAAAGCACAGAATCAAGGAAGGCGTCGCTTGTGCGGCGACGCCTCGAGGCCCGGTACTACTTGAATCGTACGGCAACAGCCGTGGAGCAACCGGACCGGTACGACTCGCCATTTGTTTTGAAGAACTCGTTGGTACCATACGAGCTGGCATGGTCGGCGTCGATTAGGGTGAACTTGTGATTCACGATCGAAGTACCTGCGAAGAATCCGGGACCAATCGGCAGCGCAGGATTGAAGCCCGGAGTGCTTGGGAGGTTCGGCGGGGTAGCGAAGTTGATCAAAGCCATCATTCTCTGAAGGTAAGTCCGGCCTCCAATATGCGTCCATGTGCCATGTCCGGTGCTGCGCTGGCCAGGTGCAAAGCCAAGGGCGCCAGTACTTTCGGCCACTGTGCCGGCGTGGTTGAACGTCACCAGCGATGTGAATGGTGCGCCCGGCAAGGGGTCTCCGGTCGCGCAGTCGGTCAATGTAACCTGCACAATCCATAGTCCGACTAGGGGGTTCGAGGAATCTGCCTGGGACTGGGCGAACGCGGGCGCGCTGGTCAATATAGGTGCGGCAACCGCGAGGATCATAAGCAGCGCGAGACTGAAAGCGCCACGCGTGTTGGACGTTTTAGGTTTCATGGGGTTCTTCTCCTTCGAGTTTGGAATTCGGGCGGCAGCGCGGTTCAAAAGTGTCATCTGCATGGACCAGCCCGCCGAGAGAATGCAAGCACCTCGCAAACCTGACCATAGATTGCGTCTGGAAAACCTCTGGAATTTTTCTGGATGTCTAAGTGCCTGATACTGCTATTCTTGTCGCACTTTTGTGGGGCCGGTGAGCTGCAATGCACGCCTCTGCTGCGCGGGTTACATTCCGATTCGGCGATTTCGAGCTTGATGTTGGCGCGTATTGCGTGCGGCACGAAGGTCGTAGGCTGAAGCTCGGCAAACAACCGATGGACCTGCTGATCCTGTTGGTAGAAAGTCGCGGTCAGCTCGTTTCCCGCAACGAAATCATTGAGCGGTTATGGGGCAAGGACGTGTTTGTTGATGCCGAGACCGGCATCAATACAGCCATCAGCAAGATCAGGCAGGCGTTGCGCGATTCGGCCGATACTCCCGCGTTCGTGGAAACGGTTCCAGGGAAAGGATATCGGTTCATCGCGACCGTGGAATTGGTTTCCACGGCAGCACAGGCTCCGGTCACAACCTCTTCCTCTATAGAAGGAAGCGGGAGGAGCAAGGAGGCTCGACAGGAAAACTCCCGCATTTTGACGTCATCGCACATCGAAGTCTCCGGTTCGGAGCGTCGATGGAATCTGCAGAAAAAACTGATGCTCGCCGCGCTGCTTGTCCTCTTGGCGGCGGCGATAGTTGCTGGTTCGCAGACATGGAGACGGTCAATAGTTCCGGCATCACGCGCAACTATTGCCGTGCTGCCGTTTGAGAACTTAGGCAAAGACCCAGAATTGCAGTACCTTGCCGACGGCTTTACAGCGGAAACGGGAGCATCGCTCGCGCAGGTCGATCCCGACCATCTCAGTGTTAGGGGCCGCACCTCACGATATAGGGGGACTACCAAGACTGTTTCTGAAATCGGGCGCGAACTTTCGGTCGATTATTTGGTGGAAAGCTCGATTCGCGCAGAGGGAACACGCATGCGCGTGACGACGACCTTAATCCGTGTGGGGGATCAAGAGCATGTCTGGTCGCAGTCTTACGAACGCGAACTGAAGAGCCTGCTTGGCTTAGAGCAGGAATTAAGCACGGCCATCGCGCACCAGGTCCGGTTCCGTCTGGCTGGAGATTCAAGTGGGCTTGCGCGCAGACAGACCCAGAACGCAGAGGCCTTTGATGAGTACCTTAGGGCGCGCTATCTGGTCAGCCGTCGAACTCCGGAGGCGAACAGGCTTGCGGTGCAACACTACAATCGTGCGATCGCACTTGACGCGAATTATGCGCTCGCCTGGGCTGCGCTGGCGATGACCTACGGCGGAAGTCCCATTAATAGCGATGCGGATCCGCTGCAGGTATTGCCGCAGGTCCGCGAGGCTTCGGCAAGAGCGGTGCAGGCAAACGAGAATCTACCGGAAACGCAGTTGGCGGCGGGTTACGTGAATTGGATGCTGGTATGGGACTGGAAAGCTTCAGAGACAGCATTCCGACAGGCGATCAATCTCGATCCGAGCAATGCTGCAGCGCACCGACTGCTGGGGCACGCTTTGTCGCAAATGGGACGAGCGAGCGAGGCGGAATCAGAGATGCGCCGCGCGAGGGAACTGGATCCTTTAGACGGGTTGAATCACGCATTGTCGGCCCAGACTGCATTCCAGGGGCGAGACTATGTGGAAGCTACACGGCACGCCAGGCAAGCGATAATGCTCGATTCGACCCTCTGGATCGGGTACCTCCAACTCGCACAGGCATATGAGGCCTTGAACGAGAATCAACTCGCCCTGGCAGCCCTGGAGGAAGCAGCACAGTTTTCAGCCGGCAACAGCAAGGTGCCCTCGCTGAAGGGGTACGTGCTGGCGAAGACTAAGAGAACGAAGGAGGCGCGGGCGATACTTCAATCGCTTTTGTCGCGTTCGCGCGAAATGTACGTTCCACCATACGCGATAGCTCTCGTGTACGCCGGCCTCGGCGAGCCGGAAGCCGTCTTCGCCTGGCTTGAGAAGGCATATGCCGCGCGAGACATCCACCTGATATTCCTTCCTGTCGATTCCAAGTGGGACCGCTATCGGAGCGATCACCGTTTTCATGCACTGCTGTCGCGATGCGGCTTCGTTCAAACTCCGGAAACTAAATCCAGGGCGGCGAAGTAAAGCCCGCATGGAAGGTGCGGCTGGATGGTGTAGCGATCCCAAAGAACTTTGACTTCTGATTGTAAAGGGGACTAAGGCGTTCTGAGATAGCGCACATCCCGTGGACTTGCTGGCGGAAATTCACTGGGATCCGGTTCGTGGCAGTCAGCACGAGACATCCCCTTGGTCCTGGCGGCTAATGGCAAATCTGCGGGATCATCGTTTCCGACCGTCACGTTCCAGCCGGATTAGGGGCAACCCTGAAGTCATCCGTAAGGCGCGCGGATGAGATCGAAGTGGCCTGCTTGAAGTTGGGTAACGCAAAAGCCCACACCGTAAATTTCTGCACAGCCCGCTCATCGATGTGGCTGAGGCGACCCTCGGCCAGAGGCTCGTACTTCAACAACGAATCGAAAGAACAGATGTAGAACTGCACAGTCCGGGGTTTGTCCTGTTTCTCGGTTTTTACGGTGCTTAAGAGCCTGATCTGATGAATGTCGGCACACATCAATTGAGTCTCGTTCCTGGGGCGAGCCTGCTCTGTGAGAATGTGAGCAGCGTCACTACTTCCGAGAATGGATAATGTATACGATTGTAAAGTTGGGTCTTTGAATCAACACCCATGACGCGCGCTGTCTAATCCGCGCAAGGCATGATCGTCGCCGGCACAATCTTCAACTGCATGCGGTTCGCAGGCAATCTTCCGATTCGCTCGCCCGGTATGCTTCAAGGATTTCCAGAGTACTTACTTCCCGATGAGCTTCGCAATGCAACCCGCTCGGTATTTGGCGAATGGTCGACGGCGCAATGACCCGCGATCCCATAGTTTAAGGAGCGGCTTCGGAAGAAGAGGGATGAAATCTGAGGGCGGACGGGCGTTATCGATTTCCGAGCTTTTGTAGCTCACGTACTCGCAATTATCTCTCGAGCCGCTTTGAAGGCGGCGTTGGCAGCGGGAAGGCCGCAGTAGATCGCAGTATGCAAAAGCACCTCTTTGATCTCCTCCGTAGTAACTCCAGCATCAAGCGCCGCACGCACATGCATCCGAAACTCTTCTTCCCGATTGAGAGAGACCAGCATGGCAAGCGTCAGAAGGCGTCGGGTTGAGGTGGGCAGGCCTTCACGGCTCCAGATCTCGCCCCAGGCGTACTTCGTTAGAAACTCCTGAAAATCCCGATCGAGTTCCGTGGCTTGAGCGGTGGCGCGATCGACATGTGCGTCGCCCAAGACGGCCCGGCGTACGTGCATTCCGCGTGAATAGGTATCGTCTTTATCCATTCTGAGCCTCTATGAAAGACCTGAGAGTAACGGTGAATTGATCGGCACACTCGACATTTGAAAGGTGAGCAGCCGGCAGACACTCGTAACGTGATGCTTTTACAGCTGCCGCTATTGAAGTGCTGAGCGCCGGAGGCGTTGCTGGATCAAATTCTCCAGCTATGAGTAAAGTAGGTATCGAAATCCGCGTAATCTCGTTTGTCAGGCTACAATCGCGTACCGCTGCGCAACAATTGGCATATCCTTCAGCGGAGGTTGATTCAAGCATGTTAACGATACGCTTAACCATGTCAGGATGATCATAGCGAAACTGAGGAGTGAACCATCTTTCCGCAACATCCTTTGCCACCGAATGCATGCCTTCACTCTTCGCCCTCGAGATGCGCTCGTTCCACCCTGTCGGAGTGCCAATGGCTGTCCCACTGTTCGCTACGACTAAGCTCTTGAGCCGGTCAGGAGCATTGATTCCAAGCCACAGCCCGATCTGGCCACCCATGCTTAGTCCACAAAAGTGACACCTGTCGATTCCCAACTCGTCGATAAGGGAAAGTACATCGCGTCCAAGTTGCTCGATCGTATAAGGCCCGGGCGTGACACTGGTCTCGCCGTGGCCACGTGTGTCGTAACGCAATATGCGGTAACCGCCCGCAAGGCGCTCAACCTGCAGGTCCCACATTTCCAAGTCAGTACCGAGCGAATTTGAAAAGACGAGCACAGGTGCATCATTGGGACCGTCCCACCTGTATCGCACCCGTATATCCCCAAGCTCAGCGAACGGCATTTGCCGCCTCGAGTGTGGCGCACTGACGCAAGATATTGTCGATAAACTCCTGGCTAGCACCGAGGTAGTTATCGGGGCAGAACAGAACCTCAACATCATTGGCGGAGAGATGATCAGCAAGACCCGGAATTTCTCGAATTGTGTCTTTCAGGTGGCGTCCAGTGTGTTGAGAGACTTCTGTCGCCCGCTTAACAAGTTCGAGTGCTTCAGTTTTGCCAATCTTCGCGGCAAGTGAGATGGAGAGCGTCTCGGCGTAGATCAATCCGTTGGTGATCTCTAAGTTCGCCCGCATCCGGTCTGCGTGGACCTCAAGGCCGGAGAGCAATTCAGACATCCGCTCAGCAGCACCCGCAGTGAGGCTTAGGATTTCGGGAAGAGTTTCCCATTCCGCATGCCAACCGCCCAGGCCACGTTCGTGTTCCTGCATCATCGCCGCCAGAATTGTGCTGACCAATCCGGGAATTCGCAGACAGTTCGCAATGATCGCGGCGGAAGCTACGGGATTGTGCTTCTGCGGCATGGTGGAAGAGACCCCTGTACCTGCTGCACTTGCCTCGGAGAGCTCACTGATTTCCGTTTGGGTCATCAGCGCGATGTCCTGAGCGATCTTTCCAAGGGTGCCACACAACAATGCCAGAGTAGTGGCGGTCTCGGCGATGCGCCCTCGATAGCTATGCCAAGGATGGTTCGGCAATTGAAGCGTGAGCTTTGCTGCCATCATTTCAGCCACACGAGGGCCCTTCGACCCAAAAGCTGCCAAGGTTCCCGCAGCCCCTCCGAACTGAAGCGTCGAAGCACACTTAAGAGATCCGCGCAGTTTTGAAGCGCACTCGTGTAAGGCGCTAAGCGCGTAAGCTGTTTTCAGTCCGAATGTGGTCGGAACTGCATGTTGCAACCACGTGCGTGCGGGCATGACCGTTGATCGGTGTTTGATCGTAAGCGCCCGGAGAGAATCACAGGCTGCTTCGACGTGGCGCAGGATAATAGAGATAACATCGCGTGTTTGAAGAGCTACTGCCGTATCGATGATGTCCTGGCTGGTCGCGCCCAAGTGGACGAACTTGGCTGCCTCCGAGTCCGAGCGAGCAACTGCGGCAGTCAATTGCTTAATGAGGGGAATAGCCAAGTTGCCGCTAAATCTCGCCGAATTCTCTAAAGCTGGGATATCGAGATTTTCGACTTTGCAGCACGCCTGAATGCTGTGGGCAGCGGAGGTAGGGATGAGTCCAAGATCAGCTTGCGCCGACGCAAGTGCCCCTTCGACTTCGAGCATACGTCTGAGCAGAGACTCATCGGTCAAAATCTGCTCCGCATCGTGGGATCGAAACAGCGCGTTTAGGAGCCTCATACCGGTTACCACTCGAAGAAAACAGTCTCGTGCTTGCCTTGAAGGATAATGTTCCACTGGAGCGCTGAAGTTTCACTGTTCGCAGCAGCAGCCATCAGGGTTTGACGACGTTCGGCCGGCACCCACTGGAGCACCGGGTCGTGCTCGTTTGCAGGTTCGCCGGCGAAGTACAGGCGAGTAAACAGGTGGCGCAGCAGGCCGCGCATAAAAACCGTTATGTTGAGATGCGGTGCATGCCTTGCTCCACTGGGGTCAGCAACGATTCCAGGCTTGATAGTCGTGAAACGGAATTCACCATCATCGTTGGTCGCAATCCTCCCGAAACCACAGGGTCCAGTTGTAGCTTTGGGAATGAATCCAGAATAACGGCCCTCTGGACCTGCTTGCCATATCTCCAGCATGGCATCAGGCACGGGTTGTCCTTGCGAATCCAGAACCCGGCCTTCGATCGTGATTGGGTGTCCGGAGCAATTGTCGGATGCAATGTCGGAGCGGAAGAGCGGCTGAAGGCCAATGCTGAAATACGGTCCGACAGTCTGAGATGGCGTGGCAGGTAGCCTGTTCTCGCTCGAACTCATTGCTCCTCCATGGGGGTTTCATTCCGTCCACGAAGGACGATATCAAAGCGGAATCCCAACGCCTCACCTGGAACAGTAGTGTCCAGATCAAACTTCGAAATCAGCCGAGTGCGAGCTTGCTCATCCGCGGTGGAATTGTAGACAGGATCGAGAGGTAGCAGGGGATCGCCGGGGAAGTACATTTGTGTGACCAGGCGTGTCGCAAACGCGGGACCAAACAGCGAAAAATGGATATGCGCGGGGCGCCATGCGTTGTAGTGGTTTTGCCAGGGATATTCCCCAGGTCGAATCGTTACGAATCTGTAATATCCATCTTCATCGGTATAGGTGTGGCCGCGACCGGTGAAGTTTGGATCGAGAGGCGCGTTATGCTGGTCGTTACGGTGGAGATAGCGGCCAGCTGCATTCGCCTGCCATATTTCCACCAGTGAGTTTCGTTGCGGTCTGCCATCTTCGTCGACGACGCGCCCGCCCACAATGATTCGTGCCCCGAGGGGCTCCCCCTTGTGCTGCCGTGTAAGGTCCGCCACCCTTGGATGGACGCTCTCCGGGATGCTCGGACCGGTAATCTCGCTGATTGTTTGCGGAATCCGAATCAGTGGCATCCGTGGAGAGCGATTTACCGACGAAACATAGGGCGGGTGCAAGTACTCCGGATGCGTTCCTGTGGCCGGATAGCGAAATGCCCCGGGAGTTGGTGATCCCAATGCTGGAGTCGCTTTCATGTGACCTCCTGGCTGCTGCTCCGATGCGCGATGGCAGTCCTTTGTTTGAGGTCCCGCAAGGCGCTTAGTTCGGAGCTAGTCGGTTCCGGTGTGATTGTGAGTGTACCTCTGACCTGCAGATCCCAACCAGTTGCAGCACATACACGATCGACAGTAATACCCGGGTGAATACCGGTTAGCCACAACTCGCCAGTTTGTGGATCATTCTCCAGAATGCCGAGATCGGTAATCACAGTTCGCGGTCGGTACTTGCGACCAGCGTTTTCACTACCCTCAAACGCCAGCCCTGAGGAGGTAACAAAGTCGATTTTACTAACGAAGGCGCGGCTGGTCTGGGACATCACAACGCAAAGCTCTCTTGCGCCGGAGGCAATCTCTGGAGCGCCGCCAGCACCGGGCAAACGAACCTTTGGGGCGTCGTACGGCCCGATCACCGTACTGTTCAGGTTCGCGTACTTGTCGATTTGCGCCGCTCCCAGAAACCCGACGTCGATTCTTCCACCCTGTAACCAGTAGCGGAATATCTCCGGGATGGAGACCACTGTGTCAGCCGTCTGTGCTAATTCACCGTCACCGATTGAGAGTGGCAGAACATTTGGCTTCGCGCCTATCGTTCCAGATTCATAGACCAACACAACATCGGGAGCATGGGTGACCCGTGCGAGATTGGCAGCAGCGCTCGGAATCCCAATGCCAACGAAACACACTGCACCGTTCTTCAGTCGACGTGCAGCGGCAATGGTCATCAACTCGTCTGGAGTGTAGCGAACTTCATGCATAAGCGGCATCTGACATAAGGCTTTCGCGGAACTCTTCGAAGTTGTCGGTCGCTAGAACGTGCCGATCCATCCACGTGAGAAAAGATTCGCGATTGCGTGAGACTTTGTCCCAAGCTATAAAGAAGGCGTTATTCCGCTGGTAATACCCGTGCGCATAAGAAGGAAATGCGCCTTGGGGTACGAGGCAAACATGCGAAATCACCCAGGAAGGCAGAACGAAGGAATTGGGCGGCACAGCGAGTGCGTCGACAATCTCCTCAACGGTCACGATGACCGTTTTTGCCGCAAGAGCCGCCTCTTTTTGAATGCCGACGATGCCTTCAATGAAGACGTTGCCCCTGCGGTCGGCTTTCAGCGCATGAAGGATGGCAACATCCGGCCGGAGCGCGGGAGTAGCCGTTAATACTTCGCCCGTGAAGGGGCAAGTAACCGTACGAATATTTGAGTTGAATCGCGGAAGGTCGGACCCCACGTACCCTCGCATTACCGCGAACGGCAGGCCAGAAGCTCCGGCCTGATAACGGGCTGCCATATCTGCATGGCTGTGTTCGCTGATCTCAAGCGGAGATGGCCATCCGTTTTCGACGGCGTCACGGAAGCGATGAAGGGAACCAACGCCGGGATTTCCTCCCCAAGAGAATTCGAGCTTCCGCGCACAGCCCATACCGATCATCTGGTCGTAAATCAGATCCGGGGTCATTCGGATCAGCGTGAGATTGCGTCGACGTTGACGGATGATCTCATGTCCCGCGGCGAACGGGATGAGGTGGGTGAACCCTTCCATGGCGATCGACATTCCGTCTTTGACGACGGCCGCTATGGCTTCCCGAAGAGTAGTTGCCCCAAGCATGCGAAAGTTCTGAAAAGTTAATTTAGGCACACGTGGATGTCAACGCGAATAACGAACACATGTGCGATAAACGCACAAAATTTGACTCTGTAAATGGGCACGCGTCAAAGGAGTTGAATCAACTCATCGACGGGTAGGCAAGACGGCAGCCGTGATTGACGACGGAACAGGTATCGAGGTTAAAAGTTAGAAGATCCTGCTTACACCTATATCAGGTTGCCGATCTCCGTTGCGGCGCGCCGGAGGAGAGGTAAAAAGGCGGTCTGCATTTCGCGGACACTTGTGCGCTGGGCGTGGCATCCGACGTTCAATGCAGCCACCACCTCTCCGGAAGAGGCTCGAATGGGAACCGCAAGTGAGCGAAGTCCGACCTCGAGTTCCTGATCGACCAAGGCATACTCGTTGCGTCTTACCGTCTCCAGAACGTGCTTAAGTTTAGCGACGGAGACGACGGTTCGGTCAGTTCGCGGGGGAAATGGTCCGCGCGCGAGGTACGCGTCCACTTCCTCGGGGCGCAGATAAGCAAGTAGAACTCTCCCCATTGAGGTGCAGTAGGCAGGCAAGCGACTGCCGACCCGAAGATCGATGGCGATGATCCGCGAAACCGCAGCTCTGGCAATGTAGAAGACTTCGAAATCTTCCAGGGTGGCCACCGAACATGATTCTGACAACTCTGTGCTGAGGTGATCGAGTACCGGTTGAGCGACTTTTCCGAGTGGGGTTGACGAGAAATACGCTTGGCCAAGTGAAAGTACCTTTGGGCGCAGGTAATAGTGCTGTTGATCGTGCGTGCCGGCGAATCCGAGTTTAGATAGGGTATGAAGGCAGCGGCGCACCGCGGCACGCGAGATGCCGGTAAGGATGCTGATCTGGGAGACGGTGAGCTGGCGCTTGTGCTGCGAGAAAGCCTGGATGACCGACAGACCTCGCGCAAGCGATGTCATGAAATCGCCATCGACTTCCTTGGCGCCGTTTTCGGGCGAATCATGATTCTCTTCTGAAGCGGCTCTCTTTTCTGTTTGGATCGATTCGCTTCTTCTTGGCATTCCGCTCATCCTCCTACGCCCACAGGAATATAGCACAAGGTGTGCGGTAAACGGCCAAGTATTTCGATAATCGTTGACAGCGATCTTTTCGCGATGATACACGCTGTATGCGGTCACAAACTGGCCGCATGTGGGGCCACGGCGACGAAGCCGGTCTGGAAACCTGGGGTGGGTGCAGGATCGATTCGAAGAAGGGTCAATTAGGCGGTATGTCTACGAACCGAAAAGAAAAGGTCAAGGCCGTGGTACGGGTCGCGAGCGGCAACTTCCTCGAGATGTACGACTTCATGGTCTTCGGCTACTACGCCGCCGCGATTGGAAGAGCCTTCTTTCCAAGTGGTGATCCGTTCGCGTCTCTGATGTTGTCGCTAATGACGTTCGGAGTGGGCTTCCTGATGCGGCCGGTCGGCGCTGTCGTACTCGGAGCTTATACGGACAAGCACGGACGTCGTGCCGGGCTGATCTTGAGTCTCTCACTCATGTCCGTGGGGATTCTCCTTATCGCATGCATTCCTGGCTATGCCAGCATCGGGTTGATCGCACCACTGTTAGTCCTGATTGGGCGACTCTTGCAGGGCTTCTCCGCCGGAATGGAGATGGGCGGAGTGTCAGTTTATTTATCGGAGATTGCGACCCCTGGCAACAAGGGCTTTTACGTGAGCTGGCAGTCGGCGAGCCAGCAGGTTGCCGTCATGTTTGCAGCTCTGATCGGAATTGTGCTGAGTTCGACACTGTCGCTTGAGGAGATGAATCGGTGGGGCTGGAGAGTGCCGTTATTGATCGGCTGTCTCATCGTACCCGTGCTGTTGCGGCTCCGGCGCTCTTTACAGGAATCGGATGAATTCAGGGCGCGCAAGCACCATCCGCATCTAGGAGAAATCGTGCGCTCGCTGTATGCCAACCGGCGGCTCGTAATCATCGGGATGATGATGTTCACGATGATGACGGTTTCGTTTTACATGATCACTGCGTATACCCCTACATTTGGCAGCTCCGTCCTCAAGTTCTCGAACCGTGACAGTCTGTTCATCACGTTTTGTGTGGGCCTATCGAATTTGTTTTGGCTGCCAATCATGGGAGCTATCTCCGACCGTATCGGCCGTTATCCGCTCCTGATTGCCTCGACGGCGCTGATGATCGTCACCGCCTACCCCGCGATGCTGTGGCTTGTCGCAGATCCGTCTGTCGCCAGGTTGCTTGGGGTGGAGCTGTGGTTTTCCTTCATCTACGGCACTTACAACGCAGCCATGATCGTCTTCATGACGGAAATCATCCCGATCGAAGTTCGTACCATGGGCTTCTCGCTCGCGTATAGCATGGCCACCGCAGTGTTCGGCGGATTCACTCCTGCCATAAGTACGTACCTGATCGAGATAACGGGCAACCGTGCGGTACCAGGGCTTTGGCTGTCAGTAGCGGCTGTAATGGCACTCGTGGCGACATTTTTCGCGAGATCACGACAGAAGAAGAACACCTGGAAATTGCCGGTCAAAGCTGCGGTGGCTGAGAACTGAGAGAAGATGCATTTCTATTTCGAAAGAAAATCACGATACGTGCTGCTGGTGTTCTGCCTGGCTGCGATAGCTGGGCATGCGCAGGAGATCAAAGTCATGACATCGGGAGGATTTTCCGCTGCGTACCGGCAGTTGATGGCACAGTACTCGAGTGAGCACGGGATAAGGTTCGAGACGATATCCGGTCCATCTATGGGAAGCAGTCCCACTGCGATCCCAAGCCGTCTGCATCGCGGAGAAACTGCGGACGTGATCATCATGGTGCGTGAATCGCTCGATGCACTGGTCAAAAACGGAGAGGTGATCGATGGCAGCACGACCGATCTTGCGCGCTCAAGAATCGGAATGGCAGTGCGCGCTGGAGCAGCCAAGCCCGACATCAGTTCGGTTGAGGCTTTCCGGCAGACACTTTTGCGAGCAAGGTCGGTTGCATATTCAGATAGTGCGAGCGGCGAGTACATAAAGAACGATCTTTACAAAAGACTGGGCATCGAGAAGGAAATGGCTGCGAAAAGTCGACAGATTCAGGCGGAGCCAGTTGGAATGGTCGTAGCTCGCGGTGAGGCTGATCTTGGATTTCAGCAGATGAGCGAACTGATACCTATAAGCGGCATAACGATTGTAGGTCCGATACCCGAAGAGTTGCAGAAGACGACGGTCTTCTCAGCTGGGATAGCTAAAAGGAGTACCGCGCCAGAATCTGCTCGCGTGTTTATTCACTATCTAGCATCGCCCGCAGCCTGTGAGTTAATCAAGGAGGCGGCTCTCGACCCAATTGCCTGCTTGCCCTCACCGAGTTTGCCGAAAGAAGTCACACGCCCGAATCCACAATTAACGATTCCTTACGGGGCACCCATAAGCGTGGAGAATGCGAAGAAGGCTGCTGCAGCAGCGGTGGCGGAGGCGAACAAGAACAACTGGCGTATGGCGATCGCCGTTACGGATGTTGGGGGAGAGTTGGTGTATTTCGAGAAGGTAGAGGGTACACAAACAGCGAGCGTACAGATCGCAATCGACAAAGCACGTTCCACGGTGCTTTTCAAACGTCCGACAAAATGGTTTGAAGATGAGCTTGCCTCGCAAGGTATCGGACTACGTGTACTCGGTCTCCGCGGTGCCGTTCCGGTCGACGGCGGTGTGCCGCTAGTTGTGGACGGTAGAGTGGTAGGTGGCATAGGCATTTCCGGTGGCACGAACCGGCAGGATGGGCATTGCGCAGAAACAGGCGCTGCCGCGCTGAAATAACTTCAGCACTCCAAATGGATCAGGCCGATGAAAAATCGTTCGAAATAGGGAAATAGAGAATCGCTATGAGACTTATCGTTCTTCTACTCGGTACTTTCAGTTTGACTGTGGCAGCCCAAGAGGCCTCGAAGGCGGTACCAGCCAGTGGTCAGCAGTCTGCTTCGGCTACAAATCCGACATTCAAGGGAAGCATCGCTCCAAATCCCTATCGAGAAATCAAAGACTGGGCCAAGCTTCCTGACGATAGGATTTGGGGACACGTATTCGGCGTGGGCACCGACAGCAAAGGCAATGTGTGGGTGCTTGACCGTTGCATGGAGACCAGTTGTGTCAATTCCATGCAGGTGCCGCCGATTCTACAGTTCGATTCCAACGGCAACTTCATCAAGAGCATCGGTACCGGACTTTTCGTGTTCCCGCATAGCCTCTACGTTGATCATGAGGATAACATCTGGGTTGCTGATTGCGGCGTGAAGAACGGGATTGGTAACCAGGTGTTCAAGCTGAGTCCCGATGGCAAAGTCCTTCTGACATTAGGTGAGAAGGGAGTGCTAGGGGGACGCCCAGAAAACTTTGTTGGCCCCACTGATGTCGTCGTAGCTCCGAACGGAGACATCATTGTCGCGGACGGTCATGCTGCGATCGCGCTGGGCGGAGGTGAGTTCTACGGCAACACGTCCACTTCAGAGCGTTCGCGCATGCGTGTGATGCGCTTCTCCAAAGAAGGCAAACTGCTCCGGGTGTTTGGAAAAGAGGGAAGAGGCCCCGGTGAGTTCGACATGCCGCATGGCGTGGCACTGGATTCAAAGGGCCGGATCTTTATCGCCGACCGAGGAAACAATCGCGTTCAGATCTTCGACCCAGACGGCAATTTCCTGGAAGAGTGGAAGCAATTCGGCAAAGCTTGCGGACTTTACATAGACAAAGATGACCACCTGTATGTGGTTGACAGCGACTCCAACTACGACCTGTGGGACTGGAAATACTCCGTCGATGATCCCCCGAAGTGCGCCGATTGTGTGAAGCGGATACCACGCGTTCCAGATGTTGGACTCCATAACACTGAGTTCTCCCAAGGGGTGCGTATTGGCAGCGTGCTGGATGGGATTGTGAGAGCGTTCATTCCGCCCGATATGGGGCCGGAGGGACCCACGACACTGACCGAACGGATCACGGTTGACGCACAAGGCCGGGTTTTCCTCGCCGATGCTCGAACCATGAACCTGAGAGTTTTCGTGAAGAAATAGCGAGTTAAGAATCGATGGAGGCTAGTCGCTTGAGTCCACGCAAAGTCGGTTACATCCCGGGCGGCCTGATGTTGCTTGTAACACTATTTCTATCCAGCACAATGGCCGTCGGGGAAGCGACGTCTAGTTCAGCCGCGCAGCAGGGTGAGGGTTCGGTTCAGTCAGTCGCAAGCAGCGGGGAGATTTCAATAAAACATTGGGACCTGCCGAAACCGAATTCGCTTCCGCAGGACCTTTTCGTGAGCAGACGCGACGGTTCTGTGTGGTTTTCAGCTCCCGGGGTAAATGCGCTCGGAAGATTCGATCCCAAGACGCAGAAGTTTGAAGAGATCCGTCTGCGCCCCGAATCGGATCCGTATCGATTGGTTGAGCACGCGGGCAGCGGTGTTCAGAGTCGATTGTTCTTCAGTTCGCATACCGGCGGTTTCATCGCGGAGTACGACTCCCATGCCCGCGAACTCCGCGAATTGCGCATTCAGGGCGGCAAGATGCTTCTTCATGACCTCAGCTTTGATCCAAACGGGGTCATCTGGTTCACCATCATGAAGCCCAAGCCTCCTCAGTACCCGCAGGGAAGCAAAGTCGGGTTTGTGAATCTCTTCACGAGCGAGATCAAGCTAGCGGCAGTACCCGGGCGTAGTTCGAATCCGTACAGTCTCGCGGTAACTTCGAAAGGCACGCCCTTCTTTTCGGATCTCGGCGCTCCCAAACTACTGAGCATCCACCCCGTCACGATGAAAATCACGGAGCATAAGCTTCCAAGTCGTAAGAGCGGAGTGATGAATTTGACCATCACTCCAGACGATCGAATCTGGTTTACGGACAATGCGCGTGGCTATATTGGCTGCTTCAATCCTGAGACGGGTACCTTTGACGAATGGGCGTCGCCAGGTGGACCAACTAGCAGTCCGAGCGCAATTACGAATGCCGGCAAGGTGATTTGGTATTCGGAAGCGGGAACTGGTCACCTGGTTCGCTTCGATACGGAAACCAAGCGATTTCAAATGTGGACGGTCCAGAATGCCAAGCAGATCGAACAACTTTACGCGAACAACGATGGTTCCGTCTGGTTCGCCCTGCCCAAGGCGAATCAACTTGTTCGGGTAACCGTCAACCAGAAATGAACAGCGGAGCCACAGGGGACGTCGCAATTGCATGAAAGCCATTGGCCTACTTTTCATGTTCGCTTTCTCGCTCCTGCTTGGCGCATGTTCGCAGAAGGGAGACGCGACTCGCGGGAAGCGCCTGTTTGACTCCACGTGCGACGTCTGCCACTATGCGAATTCAACGAAGGCGAGGGCGGGCCCAGGTTTCGCGGGGCTCTACAAGCAAAGGGCGTTGTTGGATGGCACGCCTGTCAACGACAAAAATGTCGAGCGCTGGATCCGCCAAGGTAGCAGGCTGATGCCTGGCTACAGGAATGCGATTACTCCCGAGGAGATGCGGGATCTGCTGGCGTATCTCAAGACGCTATAACGTTCACTTGGCATTCGACAGACACCATCGTTGTCCGCTCACCGATTGTGCTCGTCGAGTTTGTGTTGAACCGTCGATTTGAACTGCAGGGGTGAAACCACATCATGGCGAAGTGTATCCAGGTTAGTTGCATCATATTGTTCTTGCTGTCTGCCCTATTTGGTGCGGATTCCGGCCGAATCTACGTTTTGAACAATAAGGGAACAAACATCCATGTGATTGATCCTTCTACGAACAAAGTCGTGCAGATCATCGAGGGTATCCCTGATCCGCACGGGGCAGCTTTTTCTCCTGACGGAAGACGCACTTACATTACCAGCGAGTCGGAGAATGCGCTCTATGAGGTAGATACGAGCAGCGGAAAGACACTGCGCAAGCTTGACGAACTGAGCAAGGGAACTGCCAACCTGCCAGCGATTACCCGAGACGGAGGCAAGCTCTTTATCTGCATCAATGGACTGAGAGACGCGTATGGACACATGCAGTCCCAACGCGGTGGTTTCGTAGATGTCGTGGATACGAAGACCATGAAGCGAACCAAGAGTATCCCTCGCCGCGGCGGGATGCATGACTGTTACATCACTCCCGACGGCAAGTACGTGCTTGCAAGTACGCTAGGCGGCAAGTTTCTTGAGGTTATCGACGTAAAGACAGAAGAGCCTCTATGGGAAGTGACATTCGACAAGGGAGTAACTACAACCGCCCAAGAACTCAATCCAGATGGTTCTACACGCAGGTTATTTTCGAACCTCACGGATTTCCGGGGATTTGCGGTCATTGATTTTGCCCAGCGCAAGGAAGTGGCCAGAATTCAACTTCCCGACGAACCGAGCGGAGTTACTCTCGGGGAAAAACTTAGGCGACGAAACCGCATTCCAACTCATGGAAATGAAGTCTCGCCCGATGGAAAGACACTATGGGTCGTAAGTCGCGGAGCGAATGGCGTGTTTGTGTATTCGCTGCCTGACTTGAAAGTGATCAACTTTGTTCCCACGCCTCGTTTGAAGAACGCGCCCGACGGAGCGGATGGAGGTGACCCCGGCTGGATTACGTTCACACCGGATGGCAAAACGGTCTACATCTCCAACGCAATGTTAAATACAGTGACGGCGATCGATGCAAAAAAGATGGTCCCAATTGCAGAGATCCCAGTTGGCGAACAACCAGATCACGTCTTTACGTTGAAGCTGCCAAAGAAGAAGAAATAGTGCGACGGGGTTCGTGGCCATTCGGATTTCAGTGCTCGCTGGGGTGAACGAAAACAAGATGCGAATCCATAACCTTGCGGTTAATTCGAATGATATCGTTGGAAACTCGGCCGAGTCTCCGGGCGCGGTGCGCCTCGATATCGGACGTATCATCGATGACGGACCCTTCACGAGATTCCAGAAAACTGTAGCGCTACTTGCGGCGGCGGCTGTCATCATGGACGGCTTTGACGGGCAACTGATCGGTTTTGCTATCCCGGTGATTGCGCAGGAATGGAGTGTCGCTCGATCCACTTTTGCCCCCGTGGTCGCCGCTGGATTGCTGGGCATGGGTATTGGGAGTGCGTGCGCAGGAATCATTGGCGATCGGTTTGGCAGGCGAGTGGCTCTAGTCGGCAGTGTATTGATGTTTGGCATCGCAACCTCTGTGGTGGGGCTTGCACCCAATCTGTTTGTAATCGGCATGCTTAGATTCTTCGCGGGATTGGGCCTTGGAGGAGCGCTCCCAACGGCCACTACCTTCGTGGCGGAGTTTGCGCCGCGACGCCGTCGCACCGTCGCAATTACCGCCACCATTGTTTGTGTGCCATTGGGAGGCATGTTGGCGGGGCTTTTCTCGGGTTATGTGTTACCTCACTCGGGATGGCGTCCACTGTTTCTGGTTGGCGGTGCGTTCCCGGTTTTTATGGCGATTCTTTTGATGTTCAACTTACCCGAATCTCCGCGATTCCTGGCGCGCCGCCGAGAGCGCTGGGCAGAGCTTTCGTCGATACTGGGCCGCTTTGGCGTTAGGCCGCCAGCAGAAGCCGTCTATTGCGATGAAGCCGAACAGGTGCGAGAGCAACACTATGGCCTTTCCTCTCTACTTGCGCCCGATTACCGACGCGATTCCGTTGCACTTTGGTCCGCCTTCTTTCTGTCGATGCTGACGATCTACAGTGCGTTCAGTTGGCTTCCGACCATGCTCGTGTCGTCGGGGCTGAGCACAGCGGTTGCTTCAGCAGGACTGACTGCGTATAACGCGGGCGGCGTCCTGGGCGCCTTGCTGTGTGCTATGGCCATTGCACGATACGGCTCTCGCATCCCGCTGCTGCTGTGTTGCCTTGCTGGAGCGATCAGCGCATTGATGCTTACCCAGCTGGGCTTTCGAGATCACAGCATGCTATTGATCTTCGGCCTGGGCGTACACGGCCTTTTCGTGAACGCCGTGCAGAGCACCATGTTCGCCCTCTGTGCTTACGTTTATTCCACCAGTGTGAGAGCGACGGGTACTGCTACGGCGGCCATGTTTGGGAGACTGGGTGCCGTAACCAGCAGTTTTGCGGGAGCCGCTGCAATAGCCTCTCTGGGGCCGTCTGGATACCTAGCTATGTTGGGCCTGACCATGCTCTTAGTGCTCGCGGCCTTAGCGGCAATCCGGCATCACCTTCCGTCAGTAATGGATGGCAAGTCCCACTAAATCACCGGGTCTGCGCGGAAAGTGTGCGATTCTGCCCCCGAGATTCAGGCTGCTTTCAACCTACTTTCTCGCGTGCGTTATTCGCACGAAGACGGTCGTTGGCGCACTAACCGGCCGTCGTCGTAAGCCAAAAAGTCAGCTTATGAGGGTAGAAGCGCGTGCAGCGAATTATCAATGTGCGATAAACGCACAGTAATTGCGATAATCGTCAACAATTACTTGACACTCATCAACGGGAAGAATACAAAATCACGCACAACATCGTTGAGTGATTTTCTTTCGTTCGACGAAACCGCAGTGGGGTAAATCGATGAAACGGGTGTTTACGCGGAATCAGTCTCGCGCGTTGGCTTATGCCGTCCTCCTTCTTCTGGCAATGCCGTTGGCGGCGGGTACCACAAGGATCTGGGTGCTTAACAACGGCAGTGAGGGAAAAGACAGCATTCACGTCATTGATACTGCTACGAACAAAGTTGTTCAAACGATAGACGGAATCGGAAAGCCGCACGGAGTTACGTTTTCTCCTGATGGAAAGCTTGCTTACGTAACCAGCGAAGTGGACGACGAGAACCTGTACGTAATCGACACCCAGACGGGAAAAATTCTCAGGAAGTCTGCGTTGAGCGGCCGTCGCGCAAACGTGCCGACCATTACCAAAGACGGAAAGCGACTGCTCGTTTGCATCGGTGCCGCAAGAGACGAGCGAGGGCTTGTTAATCCTACCTTGGGGGGCGGCGGCCTGGACGTGGTTGATACCAGTTCACTGAAAGTCCTCAAGACTCTGAGTGGGTTCACGGAAGGGCACGATTGCTACACGACGGAAGACGGCAAATATTTCGTTTCCGGCTCGGGGCAGACTTTAGTGGTGACCGATGCCAAGACGTTTGAGCCGCTGTGGACACTTCCATTCAAGGGCCGCGTCGCTACCGTTGGAATCGGAGTTGCCCCTGATGGTTCTACGGACCGCCTATACGTCGTCGAGATCTTCAATCCGGTTCGAGAATTTGCGGTTGTGGATTTCGCGGCGAAGAAGGAAGTATCTCGAGTCCAGCTTCCCGAACAACCAAGCGGGTTTAAGCTTGGGCCACCCCTGACCCGCAGGAATCGCATTCCGACACATGGCGCGGCAGTTTCTCCTAACGGAAAGATGTTTGCTGTGGTCAGTAGGGGATCGAACGCTGTCTTCTTTTACACCTTGCCAGACTTGAAATTCGTTGGGTACGTACCAGCACCCACGATCGAAAGCGCAACGCCTCCTGCCAATGGCAGCGATCCGGGTTGGGTCACCTGGACTCCCGACAGTAAGACGGTTTATGTCCCCTGCGCGGCTGCTGGAGTTGTGCAGGCCATCGACGTCAAGAGCCTAAAAGAAGTGGCTCGAATCCCAGTCGGCAAACAGCCCGACCATGTTTGGACATTGGCGTTGCCGGCAGAGCTCTCCAGCGGTAAGCCAGTGAAGACGAGTATGAAAGGCAAGTCCGAAGCAAAGAGGTAGCTCAAGCGAGCGAATGTTTCCCTTGCTGTAGCAGTGACACTTTCTTGACAGAGATTAACAAAGAGCGGAGTTCGTCCATGAAGACACGCAACCTCTTTCTCGTTGGAATGCTGATGATCATGTTTTCTGCGCTCGCGTCCGCACAGGTGAGCACTGGCACCATTTCAGGTACCGTGACCGACAGTACCGGCGCGGCCTTGCCCGGCGTCAGCGTTGTTGTTCTTAACGAGGAAACCGGCATCTCTCGTACTCTCCTAACTGATAGTACGGGGCGCTATTCTGCTCCTTCGCTTGGCCTCGGCAGCTATCGGGTTACGGCAAAACATCAGGGGCTGCGTGGAGTCACCCGGAGCGGCATCGTGCTGACGGTCGGACGAGAGGCCGTGGTTGACGTGTCCCTTGGGGTGGGGTCAGTTGAGCAAAACGTCGAAGTAATGGGCGAAGCTCCACTCGTGGAATCGACGACCGCAAGCTTGGGGTCGCTCGTTGATGCTCGCACGATGCGGTCGCTGCCCTTGAACGGACGGAGCTGGGACCAACTCGGGCTGCTTCAGCCAGGGGTCGTCTCCACGTCTCCGGGCGAGCTCACAGCCGCGCAGTCCTTTGGTACGGGGAAACGCTTTTCCGTGCAAGGACAACGTAGTACCTCGAACGCGTTCCTGCTGGACGGGACCGACATCAACGACCAGGGTAATGGCACGCCCGGCGGCGCTGCCGGAACGAACTTGGGGGTTGAAACAATCCAAGAGTTCAAGATCCTGAGCAGTTCGTTCAAGGCGGAGTATGGCCGCGCAAGTGGTTCCGTAACCACAGCGGTAACCCGCTCTGGAACCAACGACCTTCATGGCACCGCTTTCGGATACATTCGCAACAGCGCCTTCGACGCACGCAACTATTTCGATCCCGAAACCGGTCCGCCACCGTTTCGTCGAGGTCAATTTGGTGGAGTGATCGGAGGGCCTATTGTCAAAAACAAAACCTTCTTCTTTGGTGGATATGAAGGGCTGCGGCAGGGTCTCTCGCGAACGCAGGTTGCGATCGTTCCCACCGCGGCGGCCAAGCAGGGAATTCTGCCCAGTGGAAACGTGACGGTGAACCCCGTGATGCAGCCCTATCTCGACTTGTATCCGTTGCCGAACGGAAGAGATTTCGGTGATGGATTTGGCGAGTATCGGACCAATCCTACAGTCACTACTAACCAGGATAATTTCATGGTTCGGCTTGATCACCAGCTGACCTCGGGCACCAGCTTGTTTGGTCGCTATACCTACGATAAGGACAACACCAATGAACCCGGTGAACTCCCGCATCGTGCTCTGGCACAGGTAGGCCGCAGGCACTATGGCACGTTACAAGCGACGAGCATCCTGAGCAGCAAAGCCGTAAACAATTTCCGTTTCGCTTTCAATCGGTCATACAGCCTGTGGGATCCGGCTTTGATCGGTGTGCCTGATTCCCTGTCCTTCGTCCCTGGTCAGAAGCTGGGCGGCTTGATTATCGGTGGTGCTTCGGCTTCTGCAGCCATTACGTTCCTTGGCTCACCCAGCCAGGGCACAGCAGAGAGAATCTGGGCCTACAACGTTTTCCAGTGGAGTGACGACTTCACTTACATCGCTGGGAAGCATACGTTGAAGACAGGGTTCAATTTCGAGCGCGTCCAAGATAATCTGGCCCTCGGGAACTTTGTGCGAGGCGGTTATCAGTTCACGTCGTTCGCCAACATGCTGCAGGGAATCTCAAACCGGTTAACGGTTTCGGCTCCGTTGGGCGCCCTCCCGACCTGGAACTGGCGGCAGAACATCGTCGCCTTGTATGGTCAAGATGATTTCGCGGTCAATTCTCGCTTGACGTTGAATCTTGGCTTGCGGTGGGAAATCTCAACCGATCCGATCGATGGGAGAGGACAGACATCGACTCTTCCTTCTCTCACTGCTCCTGCAATGGTAGTTACGGACAGGCTGTTCAGTACCGGGAAGAAGAACCTGGAACCGCGCGTTGGTCTGGCGTGGAGCGTTAACGAGAGTGGGTCGACGGTTGTACGAGCCGCCTATGGCATGTACCACAATCTCATCCTGCCATGGGTCTACTCGCTGAACCTTTCTCTCCCTCCGTTCTATGGCAGATTCATCACCAACAACCCGCCGTTTCCGGACGCCTCAGGCAGTCTGACAGCAGGAGCCTCCGCGACCACGCTGTTTGGGCCACAGGACACCCCGACCACTCATCAGTACAACCTGTCCATCCAACAGCAGCTCACTAAGGACACGGTCCTTCAGGTTGCGTACATCGGAAACCGTGGCTACCACCTTCAGACTAGCCGCGAAGCGAACACTCCGAACCCAACATTTGTGAACGGAGAAGTGTTCTACCCGTCCGCTACTCCCAAGATAAATCCCAATTTCTCGTCAATCCTTCACCTGCAAATGAACGGTACGTCGAGTTACAACGCCGGTCAGATTACTTTGCGTAAGCAGACATCCAGTGGATTGACAGGCCAGATCTTCTACACCTACTCGAAATCGCTCGATATCAACTCCACCATCAGCGGTGCCGACAGTCGTCGCTCTCCGCAGTTGGTGCAGAATCCATACGACATCCGAGCAGATTGGGGCCGCTCGGACTTCGACCAGACGCACGCGCTGGGGTTCAACTTCAGCTATCCTTTGCCGTGGAAAGTTAACTCTACCGGCCTGGGTGCGTTGGTTAACGGATGGAGCATCGATGGAATCGCTCAGATTACGTCGGGTCAGCCGTTTACGGTTCGCCTCACCAGCGCTGTTTCTCGTGACGGAGCTCAGTTCCTCTCCGAGCGTCCGAACCTGAACGCGGGAGCCAGCAACAATCCCACGAGTGGCACATCGTCGTGTCTGACAAACCCCGATGGGAGTCCAGTCCAACTGGGTACTCCACAGAACTGGTTTGATCCGTGCGCATTTTCTCGTCCGGCTGCCGGAACCTACGGAAAGCTAGGTCGGAACACCGTCATTGGTCCGGGGCTAACCAATCTCGATCTTGCGTTGGGAAAGACGTTTGATTTGGGTGAGCGGGCGGAAGTGACATTCAAAGCGGAAATGTTCAACGTGTTCAACCACGCTAATTTCGGCCTCCCCAACACGGTCGGCTTGGCAGGTAATGGAACACCCAGCCCATCGGCTGGCGTAATCACGTACACGACGACCAGTGCCCGACAGCTTCAGTTTGGCCTGCGTATAGGCTTCTAGAGATTTGTTACCTAAGGAGCGGCCGCGCGCAGCAAACCTCGGTCGCTCCAATAACCTAATAATAAAGACGACGGGCATGCAGAAACTTCCACTGGCAACTCTGGCAATCGTATTGGGGCTTATTCCGTTTATTTCGACCAAAGCGCAGGGCCCTTCGACCCCATCCGGGCAGCCGGCCGCTCCCAAAGGCAATTCGGGAGAGGGCGAGCAAGTGTATGGCGCAAGATGCAGTGCATGTCACCAGAAGAACGGCAAAGGAATATCGAGTGCATTTCCTCCTCTTGCTGGCCACGTACCAGAAGCTTTCGCGAAGCCAGAAGGGCGTGACTATCTGCTTCGAATGGCCTTGTATGGAGTGGAAGGGCCAATCGTTGTGCAGGGAGAAGCGTTTGACGGCGGAATGCCAGGGTGGGCTCTCCTCGATGACAAGCAGCTCGCAGCAGTTCTGAATTACATATTCACGGCGTGGGGCAATGACCAGCTGCTTCCGGCTGATTTTCACCCAGTTCAGCCCTCAGAGATAGCCGCAGCGCGTGCGAAGAAGATGAGCTCGTCTGAGGTTTTTGCACTGCGCAAGAAGATCATGGCGGCAACGCCGGGGCCGCATACCACGGATGCTACTACCGTATCCGTGCATCCGTCATTCACTTCGGAGCAGGTCGAACGCGGTAAAGAAGCCTACGCAACCTACTGCGCAGACTGCCATGGTGAAGCGCTCAACGATGGCGAATATTGTCCGCCACTCACCGGCCCGTTCTTTCGGCTGCATTGGGAGAACGGCAGTGTGGCTGCATTTCATGGCAAGCTCAAGGCAACAATGCCCGTGGAGAATCCTGGCAGTCTCTCTGATCAGCAGTATGTGGACTTGACTGCGTTTGTCCTGAGCGAAAACGGATATCCGACCGGCGCAAGAGAGCTGCCGACGGATCCTAAGCAGATGTTGAAGATGAGTCTGAAGAAGGATGGCCTAGGGAACGGAGTTTCGCTCCAAGGCGTCCGCTAGGGTAAAGCTGTCGGGCGTGGACTGCGAACGGAGAAATATAGATGAGTAAACCCAAGCAGCCGACACGGCGATCGTTCCTCAAGGGCACTGCAGTCACAACCGCGGCAGTAGCCACCGGTGCGGCATTCGCGAATACTTCAGCAGAAGCCGCCGGCATTCCCCGAAAATGGAACATGGTTGCTGACGTCGTCGTCATCGGCTCCGGTATCGCGGGCACATGCGCAGCGATCGAAGCCGCCACCGCCGGAGCAAAGGTGGTGGTCTTGGAGAAAGATGCTGTTCCGGCGGGCTGCGGAAAATTGTCCGGAGGCCACATGACTGTGGCTGCCACGCATGTGCAGAAGCGGAATGGCATCGAAGACAAGCCAGAATGGCTGTACGAAGACATGATGGCAGACAGCGAATGGACCGCTGTCCCGGAACTCATTCGTAAGTATTCCGAAGGGGGAGCGGAACATATTCTCTGGCTGGAACAGAAGGGAATCAGGTTCGCCGACCAATTCCAGTCCACATCGAATGCGGATCGTATCGGCAATGGCAAGTCCAGAGGTCATAAAATCGCGGCATCTCCGGACTATCCAGGCGGCCCGCACACCGGCGGTCTCGGAATGATGTTGATGCTGCTCAGAGCCGCGGAACAGCGTGGCGTTTCGATCTTGTTGAAGCACAAGATGACTCGCTTGTTGAGATCGGAGGGGAGCGGTCCCGTTATCGGTGTTGCTGCTGAGAGTGAAGGTAAACCGCTCGCGATCAGAGCGAAACGAGCGGTTGTGGTCACCACGGGCGGCTGGTCGGGAAACCTGCGAATGGGATTAGCCGAGGATCCACGTCTCACTGACGATATCTATCCCGACTGTTGGCCTTATCGGCTTTGCCTCGGCGAAGGACATATTGCAGCGTCCGATGTGGGCGCCGAGTTGAGCAACATGGCATTCGGCCCATATCTGGTCCCGCGCTGGGGCTCGCGTGTGTACCAAATATGGGAGCCCCAGAATTTCGACACAGTTCCCAGTATCCACACCGGCCTGAAGATCCCGGATTTTCAGAAGGTCGTCTTAGTCAAGAGCGATGGGAATCGCTACCTGAACGAGATGCTGGGCAAGGAAGAAAATCCCTCTCCGAAGAATCCAAAGTTCAGCATCAAGTTACATAGCGTTCCTGAACATCCATTTTTCCAATCTTATCTAAATCTGAAAGAGCGGCCACGGAACGTGTGGGCCGTGACTGATGGCGACGGTGCTGCTGCACTCGGCTGGACCCGCCACCTTGATGAGATTAGTAATCCAGACCCAAAGTCGGGCATCGCTTTATACCCGGGCATGGTCGCCACGGCTGGGACACTGCGCGAACTCGCCTCGATCATGATGGTCGATGCATCCGGACTGGACGCTACAGTGTCTCGGTACAACGGGTTTGTTGATAGTGGGAAAGACACCGATTTTGGCAGGCCGGTGCTGTCGAGCAAGATAGTTCGAGGGCCCTTCTACGCAGCAAAGTTGGCGATTCTCAAACACACTTGCCGGAACGGTATTCGTGTGAATACGCGTGGGCAAGTACTCGATCGCGCGGGACTGCATGACGAGGGCAAAGTGGGCTCGATCGATGACGAAAGAGTTATTCCTCGCCTGTATGCGGCTGGTGAATGCGCACACTACCTAGGCCGTTACCGCGGGCACGGAACTCTCGGTATCTACTCGTTTTATGGGCGGATGGCAGGCATCCATGCGGCCGCGGAGAAGTCCTCGGCGTAATGGCGTGACATGCCGTGGCTAAAGTGGCCACTTGCGGTCTCAGATTGTTGATGATGATCACACTTTTATTGATTGTTCATGGATTATTGGCAGTGGCACTTCTTGGGGCGATTACTCATCAGGCGCTAGCGGTCTGTGTCCCGTCCCGAGCAGGTCAGAATTCGTTTGTCGCTAGCCTTCGACGTGTGCGTCCTGCCGGGTATACCAGCGCCATCATCGTTCTCTACCTCTTAACTGTCGTCATGGGACTAATCATTTACCCCAACTACCGCATCGGTTCACATGACCTAATCGTAGCCTTGCGCCGGGGACAGTTGATGGTCGGTATTTTCGATATCAAGGAACAATTCGTCGCGATCGGTCTCGGAATCTTACCGGGCTACTGGTATTACTGGCGCAAAGTAGCTCCGTCGGAAGCAGTCGTTCCACGACGAGCACTAACACTTGTGCTCACCGTGATCGTCTGGTGGGCGTTCCTAGTAGGACACGTCGTGAATAATCTGGCTGGGGTCGGCGTATGAGCCCACGCCTTCTCCCGATCTTCACGGTTTCCTTCGCCGTCGTATATTCGCTCGTCTTCTTCCTGCGTATGCGATATCTCGTGTATTACCCGAAGTCACACGTTTGGCGACTTGCACTCGACCCCAATCAACCTCAGCCCGGCATGTATTACTACGGCTGGATTGTGATGGGCACACTGGGGGCGTTGCTCGTGTGTCTGCTTTGCACGCCATTCATCGACCGAGTGAAGTGGTCAGTGTCATCCGCTTGGGTGTGGATCATCCCGCTCATAGCGGTTCCATTTCTAGCTGTCGTTTATGGGTATCGTTTCAATCTTTGGTGACTATGTATTGATTCGGGAGAAAGTTGCACTTGCGAGCAGGGCTTTAGGTTAAGACGGCAATGGTGAGACGGCACGTATCCGGAATCGTGGTCATCCTGGTGGCGCTGTCTTGCCTCGCTCAGGAAAAGAAGCAAGGGCGTATCGATAGGCACGATCCTGCCTTGGACCGGATCGTTACGAGAGATGCGACGTTCAAGGTGACCGAAGCTCCACCACGCATCGAGGGCCCGGTTTGGATTGAGGATGGGGGATATTTGTTATTCAGCGATCTGAGCGCCGGAACCATTCTGAAATGGAACCCTGAGGATGAGCGGGTAACAACCTTTCTGGAGCAGACTAACGCCAACGGGATCACCCTGGATAGTGATGGAAGGTTGGTTTGGGCTGCCCATGGCGACATGATGGGCCCGCCTTCCGGCCAGGTAATCCGTTTGGAAAAGGACGGCAGCCGCACGCTGATTGTTGAGGGCTACCTAGGCCGCCCTTTGAATGCCACCAACGACCTCGTCTTCAAATCGAATGGCACTCTGTACATTACCGATCCGGGGCGCGCTCAAATACGTGAGGACCTACCGACGGTCTATCCAGACCAGCCAAGAGTGCTCATGCTCAAAGGAAGCAAACTCAGTTTGCTTGCTCTTCCAAGAGATCTCAATCGGCCGAACGGTCTCGCATTCTCACCCGACGAGAAATACCTGTACATGGCCAGTACGGCGCAGATGACGGTGTGGCGCTTTGACGTCATGCCTGACGACACAATCGAAAACGGCAGGATTTTCATTCATATGGATCCGGATAAGAAAGTCACTCACGGTAGCGGACATCCTGATGGCATCAAGGTTGATGAACAAGGAAATGTCTACTGTGCTGGTCCTGGCGGAGTGTGGGTCCTTTCTCCCGAGGGCAAGCATCTGGGCACGATTGCAGTCGGGCGGGCTACGAATCTTGCGTTCGGAGGGTCAGACAAGAAACTGCTCTTTATTACAGCGCGCACAGGGCTCTTCCGGCTCCCGGTCGAGATCGCGGGAATTGGCCCTCCGTAGATCTTCGCAATGTGCAACAGAGAGACTTCGCATTAACAAGTGCTGGCATTTCTAGTGATCTGGAGGTACCGAATTTTGGCGGTACAGGGAACCACAAAGTCGAATCGTCGTCGCACTTTCGCGTGCATCCATAGCGCCGCAATTCTCGCACTTGGGCTCTTAGTTTCCGTGTCTCTGACCGGCACTGAAACCGAAGTTAAGCCTTCGGCGGCGAGTCTCGGCCAGGCCAAGCGTAGATTTGAGACGACCTGCGCTACTTGTCACTCGGCGAATGGGAGCCCAACTAAGACGGGGCGAAGTTTGGGAGCACCAGACCTTCGATCTTCGAAGGTACAAAAAAGCCTCCCAGCGAAGCTCCGCAGCCAGATCATCAACGGATCCAGCAACATGCCTCCGTTTGGCGCGCTGCTAACGCCATTTGAGATCGATGCACTGGTCAGCTACGTAAAAACGCTAGGCAATACAGCCAAACCAAGTACTCCGGACTCATTCCGCAAGGCAAATCAGTGAGCAACCGATTGGAGGGTAGCTTATGAAGAGAAGTTTCGCTGTTCTTGTGATTGCAAGTGCACTTGCGTTCGGTGCACTGGCTCAGGATTCCTCGGTGAAGTACAAATCCGCGAAGGTGGTGCCGGCGACCGACGGAAAGCAAATGTTTGCGACCTACTGCGCGTCCTGTCACGGTACGGACGGCAAAGGCAAGGGTGCGGCCGCGTCTTCGTTGAAGAAACCGGCGGCAGATCTTACGACACTCTCAAAACGACATGGCGGCAAGTTCCCGGCTGAACTTGTTAACAAGACCCTCAAGACGCCGACGAGCACTTCTCACCTCAACAAGAAGGATATGCCAAGCTGGGGCTCCGTTTTCAGCGGCATGGGGGACGAAGCTCAAGCAAACCTTCGGGTTCACAACCTTACGGAGTACCTCCGCTCGTTGCAGGTGAGCGACAGTTCAAGCAAATAGAGATTCGCCGAGAGTAGCGGGGTTTGAAACGTCCGCTATCCACTGAGCACTGAGCAAGGACGACGATTCTGCTACTCCCGGCTTGTTTTCTGACTTGCTCATGTCAGGAAATAACGAAACGCTCCAGCAGTCGCAGGAAGTTGTGCGAGCAGATGCCGCGGCAAGGCCCAGCACCGTCACATCCAGTAGCTTATAGAGGTCGCGCGCTGTTAGCGGCAACAGCAGCGGCTGAGCTTCTATCGTCACGCGGTTTGGCAGCTCACGGTTCGACCTCGACGCCAATGTGCACCATGCACTGTAGCCGTGCGTTCACGGCATGTGGGTACGGGGATGGTATCTATTTCCTGAAACCGGTGCAGAATTTACGCGCGGCAAGATTTCATCGATTGCACTTTGACTGACACGATCCGTTCCGAATAGCTACGTTTTACTCGTCGGCGGAAGTAAAGTCGAGCGCTTCGCCCAGTTGCTGCTTAATGTCTTTGAGCCAAGCGCGGGCATTGTCTCCGTGTATCACCCGCTTCAAAAAGCCCAACCGCTCGGCGACGTTCTCTTGGTTCCGGCGAATGTCTTCCTTGCTGACGTGGGTGTAGAGGTGGAGAAAACTTTCCATGTTGCGGGGCTTGGCGAAGACGTAAGTGGCGTGGCCGAGTTGTGGAGTTTCGACCGCCACCGCCTTTTCCAGATCGAAGATGTATTCTCCGCGAAAGAGATAGATGCGGCGGGCACGTCGCGAAAGTTGACCATAGAAGAAGGGGTCGTAATCAGGGCGCCAGTTGATCTGCGCGATATCGAAGTCGGAGGGAATCTTCAGGCCAACACAGATGCGTTCCAAATCCGTCTTCTCCACGGCGCGATGCTCCAGAAGCAGCCGGACCTGATCGAGCGCCCGGGAATACTGGCCGAAGCGTTGATAGGTGTTGTGCGCATGCGCGATTTGCTCGGTAGCACCAGGCGGCAGACGCACGTGCAAGCGGCTGGGCAGTGCCGCCTCCCAGCTCACCAAGCCCCATTCCCCCAGTCGCTTGCGATAACGCCCGCTTTCAATGAACCAGCCCTCCACTTCCATCTTCACGCCGAGCAGGTGCTTCCAGCGGTTCCAGCTGGCGTCCCAAACCAGCGGAACGACGGCGGGATTGATCCAGAACTCGAGGTGACGTGCCACGTCGCGGCATAGCGCGTGGTTCTGATAAAACTCGCACTTGCGCAATTGGACATGAAAGCGCCTCGGCCGGCTATTAGGGCGATACGCCAAGATACGGCGCGCAAAAAAGGTAACGCCGTCATGTGAGGGCGCCCCGCTGACCAAGAGCGATCCAAAGCCGCCGTAAGGAAAGACGGCGGCTGCTTCGGCGTCCAGCAACAAGGTGTCATAACAGGTCCGCAACTCGGGCTGGGCCAAGATGTTGAAGGCGCGCTCCAGCATGGTCCGGAGTTTGCCACCGGACCCGGCTGACTGAAGTTCCAGGCAGCGCAGCTTGAATGCGACCCGCATTTCCGCGGGCGACGAACCCGGTGAAACACCAAGAAGTTCGTAAAAGGTGGGGTACTTGGCTTTGCCGCCGGACTGCGGCAGGCAATAGAAGTATTCGCGGAGGAGATGGCAGGGCAGGTAAATACCGGAGATGCCAAGACCTCCACGCTGAACCTCGGCGGAGACAAACCAACGGTCGCGTTTATCCGTTTTGGGCGGCGTGACATATCCAATCGGCGCCAAGTACAGGTTACCCTCAGTTGTCGACGCCGTTCTCTTGCGGACGTAGATCTCTGCTCCTTTCGCTTGATCCTCAGGGACAGGAAACGCGAGTTCATCCCCGGGCGTTAGATAGGGGGCGAGAAATTGAGGCAGACGGACCTTGGCCCGATTCGCAAGCACACAACAGGGTGGATCGACCTGGCGCAGAACGCTCACCACGCGCTCGCAGCACACCGGGTTCGAGCAAGTGATGGGCGCAGCCATAGCGTCGACGCATTCTAGGCCGGATTCAACGAGTGGTCGAATAGGGCAGCGACCCGCGCCCCCGGAACTGGTCTTCATCGGCGCTGTATGGAGGCACGAGACGCGGACGTCTTTAGCTTTGCAATTTCCGAGACCTCAGCTGAATCGGACCGAGGAATGGGAACATCCAAAAAACGATTGATTGGAATTTTGGGCTCATGAAAAACCTAAAGGAGTTCGAAGACGCAGTTTCGGCATGGCCGAATATCTCGGTTCATCCACACCGATTTCAGGCCAAGGAGTTCCGGTTTGACAAAGCAGAAGTCGGGCATCTGCATCAAGGCGGGGTTCTGGACATTCCATTCCCTCGCTCGGTTCGCGATGCGCTTCTGGCGGAGGGGCTTGCTGAACAGCACCGCTGGGTTCCGAATTCGGGTTGGGTTACTTTTGCTATCCGCAGCGAGCGGGACGTTCAGCACGCCCTGTGGCTCATGCGCTTGTCGTACCTGCGTTATGCGTTGAAGACGGACAGCGATCCTCGTTCCTTGCTAGAGAGCGAAAGCGAGAAACTACATTTGGCGCCGCGCTTCCGATCCCTGCTGGAAAAGTTCGTCTCGGCTGAGAATCCGGTTTGATCTTCACTACCACATAAAGGGCGCGGCAGGGTTGCCGCGTTCCCGCGCGGGCATCGTTCAGGCGAGCTGCCCGCCTTTGCCCACCGTTGAGATCCTAGTGGGCATCGTTGGGCTGCATGTCCGCAATCCGCATGGTAACGGCAGTGACGCGGCCGAGAACCTCTGCATCTCCCGGATAGCGAATATGCCTTGCCTGTCCACGCGATTGGGCGGAGGGAATGAGGATCAACTGGCTTCCATCCAATTCGCACCAACTGCAGACGTAACTGTCGCGCAGTTCAACAAAATAGATCGGCCGATCGAACTCGTTCTGCCAATACCCTCGCCTGATCTTTCGTTGACGGTCGTCAATCTGGACGAACGAGCCCGGGCGGATATGCGGGTAGAGCGTGTAGTCCTCCATGCCGATGTAGCCGTACAGTGAGTTGCGCAAGTTCATCTGCTCGAGTAGGGGAAGGGGAATTTCGCCCCAGCTTTCAAACATTCGGGACACCAGATTGGTGTGCTCCAGCTGAACTTTAGCGCGCAGTTCGACGGGTGCCACCATCGTAGCCGTGCTGCTTCTGGGTGCAGTTTCAAGCAGGTGTGTATGCGGCAGGGTCACTGATCTTTGTTCTTTGCTGATGTCGCGGAGGCGGAAACCGAAGAACGCAAGAATCTGGTCGAGATCGCATTTATAGATAACGCAAAGGCTGTAAAGCTTGCAGAAGTTGGGCGTAAACTTGCCGTTTTCAATTTCAGTGAGCCAGTTGTGAGAGATGCAAAAATCCTGACTGTTCTTGTCCTGGGCAATCTTGAAGCTCAACCGTTCCACATCCCGGGTGGAAAGGCGCAGACGTTCGCGTTGGGCGCGAAGCCACTGACCTGCTTCCGGGCTCGATGTCGTCGGCAACATCGAACGTGCCATCCTCGAAGGGGCGTATCTTACCGCAAAACGCGCTCTTCATTCGCGGCGACTCTGAATATTTTCAATATCGCGACAAGCTCGATGAGAAGGTCACCTGAGTCGAATGCACCATTCCCGGTAAAATTCTCCCCTCTTTGGTCGCAATTCCGACCACTTCCATGGCGGCATCGGCGGTGGCCGATGCGCCTCAATCTCCGCAAGGTCTCTGATGCAAGTGGTCAGGTTGGTCACAACTCCGGGCAGACCCCAGATACTTGCGCCGGTGGAGTCGTGTCTCGGTTATACAGCTTGCATCGCTGTGCAGGAGGCTCCTGGAGGAGTTTGGATCAGGATTGCCCTCGTACGGTTTCGTACGGTTGGGAAGAAGATGTTGAGTTTAACCGGGGTCGACCAGGTCTCCGTGGGGGAAAAACTCAGCGAGAGGCTTGCCCGTGTGTCCCGAGTCGGTTTCGCGAAACAAGGCAGATGTGTGGCCCGCGTTCGATCGATCTTGGCAAATAAAGGTCTTACTCTCTCGAAGGCGTCGCGGATGTCCGAGCGCCTGTACGGTCGTTCCTCGCCCTATTTCCTTCCTCACAATTTGTACTTCGATCTGAAAATTGCGACCTTTGGACCGAGTATCTACAGGTTCTGGCACTCAGCCGCATCACAGGTTACCGGTTTGAGGACTGGCTGCGCGTCTTCGGCTTTGACATCGAAGACATTACTCCAATGCGACCATACCCCCATACGAGGCAGATGAGTAAAACAACCGGGGGGCACTCCACTGTGAAAGAGGGTGCTCCCCGAGAAAGCCGGATTCTCTAGCTGTTCGGGGGGACTGCTTTCACGAACCAGTCCAGAATCCGAGTCAGATAATCCTTGTGATTCTCGTATCCCCACGCTTCTGCCGAGTGTCCTGCTCCGGCGTATTGAGCATAGAAAACTCTTTTTCCAAGCCGTCTGAGGCCCACGAAGATCTGGTCAGCCAGAAAACTAGGGACCGTGTCGTCGTTCAGGCCGTGAAGGATCAAGAGAGGAGTCTCAACCCGATTAAGGTACAAGAAAGGCGAATTCTCGGCGTATCGGCGATAAAAGGCCCACGGCGTACCATCCATCAGTCCTTGTCCGCCTTCGTCTGCAGCAACACCAAAGCTATTCCCGAGCTTGTCCATGGCAGCATAGTGAGAGAAGAGATCGCTGTACCCGCTGCTCACCACGGCAGCTTTGAACCGCTTCGTCTGCACCAAAAGGCAGAGGACACTGTAACCACCGTAACTGTGTCCCATAATGCCAACCCGATCGGGGTCGGCGATTCCCAACTCAATTACCTTGTTGACCCCCGGCAACACGGTTTTGGCAAGGTCGAAAAGGGGAGTGCCGACAGACTGCGGCGCATCCGGGCAAAGCACCGCATAACCGCGCGTGGCAAACAGCTGCATATTCATCGGGCTGATACATCCCGAGAAACCAAACGTCGGCAAATTCGCGGAGAGGAAGTGACCACCATAGACGCCCACAATCAGCGGGTATCTCTTTCCAGACTGGAAATCTGAAGGCAATAACAAAGCGCCGCGTAGCCGCTGTCCATCCATCCCCATCCACTCGATGATCCGGCTCGAACCCATCGGATAGCGATTTAGCTCGGGATTCAGGTGGGTGACCGAGTGCGGTTCTCGGTCGTGGGCAGCAAACGCCCAAAGATCGCGACTGCGTGCAGAGCTTTCCGCCACGTAGAACACGGAACCTCCCCGCTCTGGTGCAAACATATTGATGGGGCTATCCACGTCAAATTCTCCCGCGAACAGCTCGACGTGCTCGCCGCTGTTCAAGTTCACTTTGTGAAAGGATCGCTTTTGTGTCTTCTCATCGCGAGCAATCAAAACAATTGCAGAGCCCCGCTCAGTGCTCCAAGTCAGATTGCTACCCTTGCGTATCGTCTCCACCACTTTGCCGGGAAAGCGTGCGAGCGCCCGCAGTCGGCCGTCCGCGACCGAGGCTTTCCAAATTGTCTCCTTCGATGCAACCAGCACCGAATGACCCGTTTCATCCCAAAGCGGCAACTGAACCACGCTTCCGGCGAAGCCGGCTTTCAGCGCATGCCCCTCACTCGGGAGCTGAAAGGTCACCCGTCGACTAGCGTCCACATCGATGATTAGGAGCTCGCTTGCGGACAGCATCCCGGCAGAACGGCAGGCAAGAAATTTTCCATCGGGAGACCAGGTTACCGTAAAAGGTGTAGGGCCGAGCTTTACATCAGTGGCGAGCACGCGAAAACTGCGGCGGGAAACGTCCAGGACGGCAAGGTCATAGAGGAGTTGTTGCGTACCGGGCTGGGCAAACCGTTTTCGGACAGCCACGGCGACGTGTTCGCCGTCAGGGGACACCCAGAACGCTCCAATTCGCACGTCGGCCAGCAAGCGCTCGGAATGTCCCTGCAGGACATCCACGTCCACCAAATCGTAAGACGCGCTTATATCCCAGGGGTCGGCTTGACGGGATTGGTCAGAGTCTTCTTTTTCCGCGGTGTAGAGTCGTACCGAGACACCCTCAGGCGCGCGAGACCGTTCATCCGGGTCAGCAAACGTCTGAACAACACTTCGCTCGGCTGTCTCTCGTGTTGCTTGTCGCGGTCCGGTGCGTATGTAGATGTGCCGACTGTCCTGCGCCCAGCGAAAAGTGCCGATTATGCACTCTTCGACCCGCACCAGTTCCCAGTGCTTTCCCAAGAGCCGATCCCATACGGAGACGGTCCTGACCGGCGGCGCATCCGGCATGAGCTTCCGACTGCAGAAGGCCAGATACCTTCCATCGGGAGACCAGTCTGGCATGGAAGGACTTGAATCGGGAAGAGCCAATTCCTTTTCAGCCTGGGTTTCGAGATCGAGGACTCTGAGAACACTATCGTTAGTTTGTACGCGTCCGATGGTAGAAGCCTTCGCAGATTTCTCATTCACCACGAAGGCAGTCCATCGGCCATCGGCAGAAATCGCAAATGGGTCGTAGGCTTCAAAGGAGCGGAGACGCAAGAGTACTTCGACAGGAAGTGGAACTGCCGCCTGCGCGAAACAGGCATACCCCCACAACAACAGCACAGCGGCAGTTCCAAACACTAGGGGAAGTCGGAAGCGGGCAGAGATAGTAGAGGGCATGCGAGAGTCCCTGAGGTGCACGTGACGATGTGGTGAGTGAACAGACGTGTCCGCTTTCTGCCCTTCAGAACGTAAGTTTTAAAGACAGTTGGAGTGACCGAGGCCCTCCTTGTTGGAACAGCGGGTTCAAGCCACTGAGTCCTTGATTCAGCATCTGAGTTGAACTCAGATAGGCCGACCCGTAGTCCAGGATTGCTCGTGGATTGGCGAAATTGGGATGATTGAAGATGTTGAAAGCGTCGACCCGCACCTGCGTTGAGAGGCGGTCGGTCACTCGGATCTTGCGTGCAACTGATAAATCCACCTGCTTAAGGCCGAAACCCGATATATCATTGCGTGGCTCGGTGCCTTGCCGCGTGGTATTTGGAACAGAGAAAGCTGCCGGATTGAGGCTCTTTCCTCCCGGGGCAGATGAGTTGGCAATCCAGGGAGACTGTCCTGACACTAAGTCCGGCCGAGAAAGAGCATACCCACGGGGATCAGGCGAAGTCGAATACAGAGCCGCGTTGAACGGAAATCCAGTTCGCGCAACGACCACCGCATTGATCGACCAGCCGCCGGCGATCGCCGCTAACACACGGTGTCCGCGAATTTGTGGCATATCAAAGGTCAGGGCTCCGGAGAAGCTGTGCCGTACATCGAAATCAGAGGATGCGGAATCGCCGGCAGCGGAAATGGTAGTGTTGGCCAAGCCGGCGACGACATCGTTCGAGCTATTGTCACGTGAGTGAGCAAAGGTATAGTTGAGGAGGACCTGGAGCCCTGATGACATAGGTCTCCGGTATTGCAGCTGCAAGCCATCATACTTCGACCATGCGCCGTTGTAGGTGAGAAGAAAGTCGGCGCGAAGATCCGGGTTTGGCTGATACATGACCTGCTGTCGCAGCAGGCTCTTGCCCACCTGGCCAACATAGGTCATGGACACGGTCTGTTCTCCTGCTAAAGACTTCTCGACCGCTGCATTCCATTGGTAGGACCGCGGCAGTTTCATCGCTGGATCAAACGCAAGCACATCGAAGGTGAAGGGCGGTGAAAACGTGATCGGAGGCAGATACTGGCCAGCATCGGAGAGAGGCAGCGCTACATTGGCAACGAAGCCTGGTGCGATGTTGGGATAGGAAGTGGCCAATTGAGCAGATGCACCCATTCCGAGGTCATAGAAGATTCCGGCTCCAGCGCGCAAGACGAGATCGTGGGTCGGATTGTAGGCCAGACCAATACGCGGCGCGAAGTTTCTGTAACGAGTTTGCCAGATCGATGTTCCCGGCGGCGCGATCGATATCTTTGCGGCATCGAACACATTCTCCCAAGCGGCTAAACGGGTTTCGCCACGGGCCGCGGGCGCGGGACTCAGTTCCCAGCGCAACCCATAGGTCACAGCAAGATTCGCGCTGGCTCTCCACATATCCTGCGCATACAACGATAGTGAGTGCGTGAGCAGCTGCGAGTAGTTACCGGATGCAACATATAAGCTGGCTTCATTCGTGTTTACCAGAGATTGCACCGTCGGCGCAGCGACCTCGACAAAGCCTCGGTACGGTTTGCTGTTGAGGAAAAGAGCGCGATAATCACCTCCCAGCTTGATTCGGTGGCTTCCCATAATCAGAGTAAGGTCGTCACTGAAGTTGAGTTGCCGGGAAAGGTTTCGTGCCTGCGGACCTATGGAATAGTAGGCAGTGTCGTAGGTTATGAACGCCGCTTCGTGGTCGGCAGACGATAAGTTGTTGAGGATGGCCGAAGCCGGCAAGGGGACCGCGCCTGCGAAGGAGTCCAGCGAGGTTACGAAATTCGAGGTTTGGGAAGAGTAGTTCGCTCGCAACGAGTTTGCCATCCGCGGGGACAAGAGCACGTCGACTCCCACCGTCAATGTCCGGGTGTTCACCTCGGATGTATATAGGTTGCTGAGACTGTTCTGCCGCTGGATTCCGACGGAGGGGGCATCGCTGTAGCGCGAGAAAAGCGCCCACTTCGAGCCCCATCGGTGATCCAAGCGAATGCTTCCGGCATTGAGGGCGGCCGAATTCGAGAATACCCCGGTGAAGACCCCGGTAGCGCCACTTGACGGTCCGTTGGGCAGTGGATAAGCCTTCAAGAACGGCGCCACTTCTGGACTTGCGTCGGAGCGCGCCTGCAGCGACGGCACCTTAATGATTTTGGTCTGAGGCAGGCGCAAGCGCGCTCCCTCATAGGACAAGAAGAAGAATGTGTGGTTCTTCCAGAGGGGGCCTCCAAAATACCCGCCAAAGTTGTTATACCGCTCCGGCGCATGCGGACGGCCTGGAAGTGCGTTGGCAAACCAATCGTTGGCGTCGAGGGCATCGTTGCGAAAGTATTCGTAGACTCCGCCGTGGGGGTCGTTGGTACCGGAGCGGGTGGTCAGCAATACCTGGCCTCCCGGCGTCTTGCCAAACTCCGGCGCAAAGGAGGAGGTTTCCACCCGGAATTCCTGGAGAGCCTCTACTGACACCAGACTGCTGGTTCCACCCAACACGCTGAACGCCTGCCCGGCGCCACTGCCGGACTGACCGAGGGCGAGTGTGGGAGAAACGCCGAAATTGGCAGAGACTCCATCAACCAAGAAGTTATTGGCAGTCGTCCGCTGGCCGGAAATACTGAACTGTCCAGGTGAGCCCGGAACCGAGGGAGCGATGACCACGCCCGGCGTCAGTTGCAGCAGGGTGTTGAAACTGCGGCCATTCAGAGGCAGGCTCTCGACGAACTTCTTGTCGATCACGGTGCTGACGGCCGCCGATTCTGTGTTCATCAGCGGTGCGCCACCTTCGACAGTCACCGACTCGATAGCTGCGCCGACAGGAAGTGTAAAGTTGATCGCCAGTGCATCCTGAACCTGAACCACGACGTCCGGCTTGATCAGCGTTTTGAAGCCTGACTTGGAAACCTGAACCCGGTAAGGGCCAGGAGACAGGTTCGGTACCACATAGATGCCTTCGGCATTCGTCTGGCTGAGGTACTTCACCCCGGTGGCGTCGTTAACGATCACGATTTCAGCAGCAACAATCGCTCGATTCGTCGGGTCCACCACGAGCCCACTGATGGTTCCATTCGGGGATTGGGCATGCAGCGGAAGAAACCACAGCACAGCGCAAGCAAGAACAATGAGAAGGCCAAGCAAGATGGGGCGCACGTTGATTCTCCTGTGCGCAACATATTTCGTTGCGCTGTTCGTAGTACGCAGGAAAGGACGTGGTGGTACCACGTCGAGATTCTAGGCCGAAAAAACCATGAGAAAGGAAGCAGGGATTGCGATTCGCAGATTCCGGAAAAACGCGCGTATGGTGACTGGCGGCGGAGTACAGCCTGCGATCAGCGTGCCGCTAATCCTGTCGCATCCCAATCGGGTGATGAGAACTGCCGGTTCGCCGGAAAATGATCAGGGATGGTTCGAATCCACCTTCAAGTAAGCGAAGAGGAGAGACTTGCCGCTGGGCCTATGGCTTCCGCCGTTCGGTTCGACGGTCACGAACACCGCATCGATTTGAGCCAGCGTTCGGGAGTCATCAAACTTCAATACCCAGCGTTTCTTGGTGGCACTGTCGACATAAAAGATACCGAGATTGAGGGCCTGCTTGTGGTCCGGCCCGCGCCGTCCCCAGGCCTGAAAGGTGCTGGCGGCCTTCAGGCTGGCTTGATCCAGATCGTAGGCGTAAAAGATCAGCGACTTGCCCTTGGTGTAGAACACCCGGCCGTAAGGCTTCTGCGTCTCGCCGGTGCGGGCGACATCGTAGACCTCGGTAATCAACAGATCGCGCGCCCCCATCAGCTCGCGAATATCACGGTCGTGCGCCAGCAACTCCTGCTGTTGTTCGAGGGCAGCATCGCGCTCATGTAACTGTTGCGTGAGGTAGTTGACTTTGGCTTCCAGTGCCTTTGCCTGTACGGCGTCCTGGGAGGACTGCTCTGCCAGTGAGTCGAGTTGGTTCTGCAGCGCCTGAGCATTCGTCTGCGCCGCTTCGACCTTCCGCGCCAACTCGTTGCGCTGGCGGATGAGATCCGGCTGGCCAGTGTTCCCGGCGCTGAAGTCCCGCTCCAGCCGCTGCTGCGCCAGCCTCATCACGCTCATGTCAGCCGACTGCCGCTCCAATTGCCGGCGGAGCTCCGCGATCTGGCGGTCGCGTTCTTCGATCTGGGTGCGCGCAATTGCCCGCTCATGGCCGGCATCGCTCAACTGTTCTTCCAAGGCGAGGTTACGTTGCGGGCTGGGCGGTGGAGGTGTAAGGATGGCGGTACTCACTCCCCGACGAATGCCAACCTGATAGGCACAGATCCCGAGCGCCACGGAGAGCAGGATTGCAGCAGCATAAAGAGTCCACACCCGACTCCAGGTGGCGGCGCCCGCGAAAGGAAGCACGCGTGGAGTGTCAGTCGATCGCGCGGTTTCCCGTCGCTCTTTCTGAGCCGGCCGTGAAGCTTCGTCTTCGCGCGCGATGCGCGCAAAAAGCGCCGCTTCGGCCCGGTCCATCGACCAGCCGGGTCCCGGATCAATATGCTCTGGAATCTCACGCGCGGCTATGGCAGGGAGCGCGTGGCCAACCACGGCTTCGTACTGCTGCATGGCCGCGCGACACGAAGAGCAGGCCGCGAGATGCTCCCGCAGCTTCTGCTGTTCCTCGCCGGTTAGCTGGCCTGTGGTTGCAACGGCACAGAGCTCGAGGAACTCGTCATGGGGTTCGATGTGCGACAACGCCCCGGCTCCTGGGACCCACGTAGGTTGTAATCATACTGCTCAATCGCCCTAAGGCTTACTGCCAAAAATCTGCTTTCTCAGCTTTTCCAGCCCCCGGAAGTAGTGGTGCTTGACGTTTCCCCGCGTCTGGTTCAGTTTCGCCGCAATTTCCTCGAAGTTGTACCCCTCGAAGAAATAAAGCCGTAGCGTTTGTCGCTGGCCCTCAGAAAGTGCAGCAAACAGCTTCTCCAGGGCGCCGTTTCCCAATACCTCGTCGATCGAATTCCCCCCTCGTCCGGCGCTTGCGCCTGGTCCGGCCAGCTCGTGGGCCACGTCTTCCAGATCGACTTGCTTATAGAAGTGGCGGGAAGCAAGATAACGGCGGCGGGATATGGCACAGTGGCAGGTCCGCTGCAGGATCCAGAACTGCACCGGGCTCCGCGAACGGTCGAAACTCCCGCACTTACGGTGCACCCAGAGGAAGACTTCCTGCACCATATCGTCGGCTTCTGCCGCGTCACCGAGAATGCGGTACGCCACTCCCCGAACCATGCGAGCGTAGCGCCGAAAGAGCAGGGATAGGGCTTCTTTGTCTCCTGCGGTGATGCGAGCCAGCAGAATTTCGGAGGACGGTTCAGCCGTGGCCTCAGAGAGAGTCGGCGGAAAGAAAATCGTTGAGGAACCAGTGCTCGCAGCGGGGTCGCAGGGATCATCAACGCCGGCGGTTGCCGGTAGTGGACGCTCTTCCGCAGGGGAGATCAGGGAAGGGAGGCGAATCGGGAACGGAACGTCCATAAGGCCCGCGACGGACTGATCCCCGGGGATAAACCGTCTTCCACCTCCTTCTGCTAAGCTCTTGCAACCCCTTGAGTCGCTGGACTTTATCCGCAGCAGTCACCGCGACTCGCACACTGCGATGCACATTAAGTCTTTGTTTTCAATGACTTACACCAAATCTCGCCCTGAGAGCGGACTCAGTCTTACCTTATTACCGCAATCCTCGCTACGCCCTTTGTCTCATTCGTGCTTTTTGTACGGCATCGTTACCGGATGAGTTCACAGAACTGAATGTCTGGCATGCCAGACACAACGGCAAAATAGTACGCCCAAGATGAGAGCATGTCCAGCGGCAATCACGCTCTTCTGGTGCAGTTGGGGAAGCGCATCCGAGCACGCAGACGCCAAAAGCGTTGGACGCAAACTGATATGGCAGTTGCGCTAGATATAAATCGGGGACACATCTCAGATATTGAATTAGGCAAACGCGAAGTGGGGCTAATTACACTCCAAGTGATCGCCCGCGGCCTGAACACCACGATGGAGAATCTTCTAAGAGGTCTCTAGAGTTAACTCACTTCGGGAGAGACCAGCAATGAGCACCTTCGGCACCAGGGGGCGGAGGTTCACTACCCTCCGGAATTACTGCAACTACTGAAAGACACCATTCCGCTTCTTTGCCGCTCCAAGCAGGAAGTCATGCTGTTCTTTTCGGGGCGCCGGGGTTCCGGACGGACTCGTCGCCGATATCCAGAAGACCGTAGGCACGAACCCCGAATCGATTTCGAAGTTCGCCCTCGCCTCATTCCTGAATTGTGTGGGCCGAGACCTTGGCGCTGCGCAGTCTGGCAAACAGGAACGGTCCGAATATTTGTGGCGAAGCGTTCCCCCTCTTGGAAGCTAATCTCACATTCTTATCTGAAAGCTCGAACGCCTCGGAAACCCAAACGCGACGTATGATCCCTGGCCCGTTTGGTGCATGAATTTTTGTGCGCCAAAACACCGGTACGCAGGACTAGTTGACATCGCTGACCAGTTTGGTAACCCACCCAATTCCTGATTTCAGAAGACAAGCTCTAGCCGTACCGGCTAGCTCTGCCTCCGCTGCCGCCAGGCCACGCAGCTCCTCCAGAATACCTTTTAGCCTGGCCTTGAGGGTTACACTAGTCTTGATGTCCTGCTCGGACATGATGTCCTGCGCGCTCGCGATAAGCCGTCGACATCGGTTCCAGACTTGTTTCCTCTCGTCAACAAGAGCGTCTGAATCCAAGTGGAGCAAATGCACCGTTACTTTCACCCTCTCTGCGGGCCACGCTCCGATGCCACCTTCGGGAACCGGGAGTCCGGTTTCATCGAAGGAGATGAGATCCACATCATCTTGGTCCGTAGGGTCTAACAGGTATGGGTGCTCGTCGGCGCAATCACAGTCCGGACCTGTCGCGGGGTGAGTGCCTGGCCGAAGCGGGAAAAAGTCGGCTTTTCCGCGTGTAACACCGCATGCATCTTGATTAGGACGATTGCAGATATTGCCGGAGCAGCGATAGTTCGTCCACTCAAAAGCTAGCCACCAGTATCCTGTTCTTTCTGCACGATCGAGAGCGAGTGCTCGTCCTTTTGGACGAAAATGATCCACATCCCAGAAGGAGCACAGTTCTTTTGCTTCCGAATACCAGCATTTTCCATGCGATAGCGACAAGAGAAATTTTTGCAGCTTTTTTGTCGCCATAGGCTGCTGTGCTTCTTGATCAACGCTGTTCGGGACGCATCGTCCTTGGCGGCCAAGAGTTTCTTCGTGGTCTTTTTGGCCTTGGTTAGCCACTTTTGAGGAGGAGTCTTCCCGTCGATTTCAATGAGAATCAATGAGACTCCTTGGCGAGAATCTCATCCAGGACCTCTTCAGCAATCTTATTCTGTGTCTGAAGATCTTCACTAGTGAGTTGCCGTTTCTTGGAAACCGTGCGCCTGCTATACGCACGAACGAATTTGTCATAAAGCGGATCGCGAATCGTGCGAGAGATACCAAGTTCTGCGAGCTCATCTGAAAGCTGCCGAAGTTCCTTGTCCTCTTTTTTGGTCCGATGCTTCTTCGCGAAAAGCTCTCTTCGCCGATCAAATTTTTCTTGAGTATGAACGTCCAGCGTAGATGCAAGTCCGAAGAGCTCGCTTCGAAGAAGGCCGTCTATCCCCATCCCGCGGGGATCTTCCTCAGGAGGCCGAGCTGACACGGCCCCAGCCTTCGTCTCAAACATTTGCACCTGAGAGCGCGGCAAACCACCTATGAGCAGAGGGTCGTGGGTCGCAATTATCAAGTGACTGGTTTGTTGGGAACCAACGACATCCTCCAAAATGTCCAAATACTCATATTTCCAGGCTGGATTCAGGTGGGTATCCGGTTCGTCCATCAAGAAGAGTGACTCCTCGTCATACGTAAAACTCAACAAGCCCCTGACAGCAAGAAGTTGTTGCTCTCCTTCACTCAATTCTCGAAACGTAATACTACCGTCGACATTCTCCTTGCGGACCCGAATGCGCACCTCGTGGATGAGTTCCGATATGTATGTACTTTCAAGATTCTTGAAGAAGTCCAGATTGTTTCCGTATTGTTTTGCAAGCTTCTGGAGAGACGCAACATTTGGCAGAAACAGATACTGATGTTCCTCTTCCTGAGACTGGCCTCGATAACTTTGGGCCACACGGACTTTTCTGCTAGTGGGAGCAAGACAGCCATCGAACAATGCGTCTAGAAACCTACTCACTACGCCACGGGCTCCCCAAAACAGTGGATTTCCATCAGGGCGTGATTCTCTGTTCCTTGCCCAATAAGGTTCCCGGAGCACAAACAGAATTGAATCTAGGCCCGCAATCCCGAACTTTTGTTTAAGGAAATCAGTTGACGTCTTGCTGGGAAACGAAAAATAGGCAAGTAGAACAAATTGGCTGTGTATGGGGCGGGCATAAAAGAGTGGCCGAAGGGGTTGTGATTCTCCGTCTAACAGAGCTTTGTAGAATAGGTTTTGGTGCTGATCAAAATGTTTCTCAAGGCGGTTGGCAGGTCCGGAATAGTAGGCGAATACATAGTTGGGCAACAACTCTCTTTTTCGATCCAGGAATCGGCGGAAGGGCAGAGGTTCCCCATCTAAAGTGACTCGCACTCGATCTTTCGGCCGCTTCGGGTCCGCCGAGATGAGAACCCTTCTCTTGCGACACAAGTACTGGATCTCATAGGCAAACGACGGCATTTCTTCAAGATCCAAGTCGCGGAAAATTAGAACCAAGGCCTCTAACAAGTTGGACTTGCCTGAACCGTTGCGACCGATCAGAACGGTGGTCAGCTGGCTCTCGTCAAAGTCGACGTGGAATTCCCTGAGGTTCTTGAAATCTCGAATTGTGACCCAATCGATTCTCACGACACGGGTTCCAGATAGCGATCGGTCCGGCTCTCCTTCTTTTCTCTGACCAAGCCTTGGTCAACTTCGAGTTTCAGCTGTGCGTAGAATTGATCAATGTCTTCAATTCCAGAAAAATCCCACAAGTCATTTGGGCTCAATGGATGTCCAGCCGTGACGAGAGTTTCGCGTAAATATGCTGTTGAAAGAGGCCCTTTTTGCATCGTCTTGTCCGATTGTCGTTTCTTCATTGTTGGCACGCTCCTAGCACCCTCGCGCAACTTAACCACCGACTTCTTCTCTTGACGGACACGCTCCAAGAGGTCGAGTGCGCTCTCGAAGGTTCTACCCTCTTGCTCGGTTCGTTCTGATTCAGGTACGACCAACTCTCCCCGAAAAGCTTTCGCGAGAGTGCTCTGTATTATCGATCCGACGAGAGTTGTGGCTCGGTTGAGCCGAGCTTCCAGGCGGTCATAAGTCCCGAGGAGCTGACGTAGTCGGCGGACTATTTCTCCTTGCAGTTCGAGGGACGGGAGAGGCACTTCCCAACCCTTGATGATTCCTAAGTTGAGGTTTGGCTGATTCCCGCCAAACGACTCCCTGCGAAGCTTCTGATATTGACTCAACAGGAAAAGAAACACGTATTCGCGCGTGTCTTCGTGTATTCGCTCATTAATGAGTGCGGCGCAAGCTTGATTGGTGGCGGCAGGGATTTTCAGGCGGGCGATTTGACCTCGTGTTTTGCCCTCACCATACATCGCAACGAGGATTGTCTCCGCGGGGAACACCTTGGCGTTGCTGTCGCGAAGGGCAGTTTCAGTAATGTGCTCCTCGGTCTCGAAGATGTTTCCATTCTGGACCTCTCCTGTTTTGACCCAGGGAATCCTTCCCCCAGTGAAATAGCGAGGCTGCTTGCGGCTAGGAGTACCGCCGGTTCGAACTTCAAACAATGAATCGATACGTTGTGATCGCCAGCTCAACGATCCTGCTTCGTGCTGCGTAAGGCGACCAGAAAACGCTGCCTCCAAAACCGTCTGACGAAATCGCGCCAATGCTGTCGGAACCTTCGCCAGCCTATCACTGCATTTGCGAGCCCTTTCGAGCAGTACCTTAAGAGTTGAAACGATGCGGCGCTGTTCCAGCGCCGGGGCAACTCGAATCTTCAACTGCTTGATGTCTTTCTGGAAAAGGTGGGGAGTTGCAGAACCAGTGATCCGTTCGCGAGCAATTTTCTGAAACTGAGGTCCCTTAAGGTAATAAAACAGGTATTCGCTGAACAGAAGGTCATCATTCGGGCGAACTACAAGAATCGATGAGTTAACCGTCGCGTCCCCGGGCAGATCAGCAACATACCCTAGCTTTCCAATTCCAGCGCCGTCTTTCACTAGCAGAATGTCGCCTTGCTTTAAATGAATCTCAGGGCTCTCATCATACCTGGCCTGCGATATGTGATTGACCTCAGAAAAATCCACATAGTCTCCCCAATTCAAATTCGGAACAGAAAGCAGAATCGGGCCAGACGACTTGTATTCTTGAGCCTTCAACCCACGCCAACCGATGCGGCCTGCGATATAGACATGGTCACCAAGATCAATCTCAATCCACCCGTTAGGCAAGCTATTCATTTGGTCAGGGTATCCTGCCTCTCTATAAGCCCGAGGATCTCACGCAGATCATCCACAACTGCTTCTAGATCGGTGATTGCCTCTGTGGCTAGATCTTGGGGCTCCGGTATTTCGTCACCGTCGTCCAGAGATTCATCTCTCAGCCATGTAACATCGAGCTTATAGTTCCTTGCTTTCACCTCTGCCAACGAGAATTGTCGAAACCTCCCTTGATCGCCCTGATCCTTTCGTTTACTCAAGCCATTCGGATCAGGCCCGAAGCATGTCTCAAAGTCCTTGAATTGTGCCAAAGTGAGGGGGCGTTCCTTCTTTGTAATACCTGGTATGTTTGAACGGGCATCAAAAATCCAGACGGAGTCGGTCGGTCGGCCCTTTTGAAAGAAAATTACATTCGCCTTTATGCCCTGGCTATATGGTGTGAAGGTTCCGCGCGGAAGGCGAAGGAGGGTGTGCAGCGCGCAATCCTGCATGAGAATTTCGAAAACTTCGCCCGCTTTGTCCTCAAAAAGACAGTTGTCAGGCAGTACGACAGCTGCGCGGCCTCCCGGCTTAAGAATGTTGATCACGTGCTGGAGAAAATTCAGCTGCTTGTTGCTTGTCTCGACAGTGAAGTCGTCTCTGTTGGGAGCCTGGTTGGCACCCTTGGTGCCAAAAGGCGGGTTTGTCAGTACTAGGTCATAACGTTCGCCACGATCTGGATCGTAGATGGTGTCTCCCAAGTAGATTCGCGGTTCGACACCATGCAAATAGAGGTTCATCAGTGCGAGGCGGCGAGGACGCGGGACCAGTTCTTGACCGAAGTACGTCTTCGCCCTTATTCGCTTCGCGTCAGAACGTTCGAAGATTCCCTTGCTTGTGGCCACTAGCCATTCGTAGGCCGCCACTAGGAATCCACCTGTTCCGCACGCAGGGTCACAGATTGTGAAGTCGGGCCTCACCCGAGGATCTGGCTTCATTACTCGGCAAACGGATTGGATCAGCGGGCGTGGCGTGAAGTATTGTCCGGCTCCTTTCTTCCCCTCGCTGGCTGCCTTTTCAAGTAGACCTTCAAATGCAGCGCCCTTTACGTCCACATCCATCGCCGTCCATTCCTCTTCGTCGATCATGTCGAGAAGACGGCGCAGATTGACGGGATTGTTGAATCGGGAGTTCGCCTGAGTGAAAATATCGCTCAACAGGCTGCCCGAGGCACGCAGCTTTCGCAGTACCTCTGCGTAGTGATCGAGAAGCGAAGTACCGGACAAGTCTTTGAGACTGTTCCAATCAAACCCCTTAGGGACCGGGACGCCCTTCTCGTCCGCCATCTTCAAGAAAAGCAAATAAGTGAGCTGTTCAATGTAGTCACCATAGTCCACGCCGTCGTGGCGAAGCGTGTGACAAAAGCTCCAGAGTTTTTGAACAATGTCAGTCATGCAGCAATCGCCATATTGAGTTCCGTCAACAGTCCAGGCAAATATCCTTCGAAAACGTCGACAGCGCGGCTCCAACCGCCGTACCGACTTAAAGCAGGCTGGCTTTCGAAGTCTTCTTGATCGATGGAGAGATTCTCTTGCAGGTGAACACGGATTCGTTCAAGCCACTGTCGCTGCAGTTCATTAAACGAGCGCCCTCTAGCAATTTTATCGAGAGCTCGATCGACTCTTTCCGCGGCCGTGAGTAGCGGGCTCTGGGAATCTGCGGCGTGCTTCACCATTGAGATGATATCGACCATAGCCTTTTTGTACATAGTCCGGTGAGCCTTCTCTAAATTTTCCACGGTGAACCGCTGCGGCGCGGCTGAGAGCTTCTGCCTCAGCTCCTGAAGGGCGCCAGGAGACCAGTCCCGAGGTGCATTCAGAAGAATGCTAATGGCATCGATATCCGACTGATGACTATGAACGTACTGCACGAACGCGGTCAGATAATCCCGAGGCTTGTACTCGTTTCCGTCGGATCCCCGAACAAGCCATTCTGATGACACAGTGTCCTGTGTACCGTGGGCAATGAGGAAAACACGCAGTTTTCGCTGATAGTGCAACAGCAGATCTTGAAAAGCGACATCTCGCAGGAGATTCATAACTTTCGTAAAATTCTGATGGAGGTCTTGGGGCAACATCTTCGCGAACGCCGCCATATCGCCGTCGGGCACAAAGGCCGAGAATTGCTCTCGAGCCTCCCCGGACATCTCTTTGTCGATACGCTGGAGTCGCTTGACAAGACATCGGACGTTGTAGTCGCGGTCGCGATTCTGCCAAATATCTTCAATGATCTCGCTGATTGTCCTCGTTGGTGGCGTCGGCGCTTCTTCGGTAACACCTGTTGTGTCCTTGAAGTACTGCAGGAGCGTTCCATCGAAGCAGTCAAAGACTACGAAGTGAGACTTGTCCGTAAGCTTCTCGCCTTTTCGGGTACCGCGACCAATCATCTGCTCAAAAAGGATACGTGATTTGATCGGGCGAAGGAACACGATGTACTCCAGATCGGGAATGTCGACACCTGTTGTCATCATGTCGACAGAAACCGCAATTGCCGGGTGGGGGCGGTTTCGGAACTCACGAATGCGCTGCAAAGGGCGGTCTACAGTGGGACTGCCAGTTATCTTCTGAACGAATGAATCCCCGTGACCAAAAACATCGCGAGCGATATCGACGAGTTGATCGGCATGGGAGGTGTGGGGGAGATCATTCGCTGCAAAAATCAGCGTCTTAGGGAATCGTCCATACCGTTCCTCGTGCTGCAGAGTGTATCGCTTGATCTCTTCCAGGATCTTCTTGTTGGAATCGGGAGAAGTAATCTCGTGCTCAATCTTGCTTGTGTCAAACTGTCGCTCGTCTTCCAGAACATCCAGCTTCTTGGCTCCTGTCTCTGGGTTTACGAGCCCGACTTCTTCGCCTTCATTCAAAAAAATGCCATTGATTCTGACGTTGGACCTGATGTTAACTACGTCATAGTCAACCAGGAACCCTTCCTGTACAGCCCGTTCATATTCGTACCGATAGACGAGATGTTTAAAGAACGAGGTCGTGTGTGATGCCGGCGTGGCTGTAAGACCAAGCTTGATGGCATCGAAATGATTGAGTGTCATCCTCCATAAACCAGCCTGCGAGCTCGTGTAGCCCCGATGGCACTCATCCGCAACAACGAGATCAAAAACATGCGTCGGAATGTCGAGCTTAGCAGCATCTTCATCAATTTCCTCATCTCCTATTCCCCATACTGCATCCCTGCCAAAAAGATTGATTGTCATGCGCTGGATTGTGGAAATGTAGACGAAGGCACTGCCCGGTTTTGGAGAAAGCAGGTATGACGCAGGAAGAACTTTTGGATCGAATTTGTCTTCCTCGCCTAAGTCCTCCCTCCTAAACCGTTGGCTGTAGACTTCGTAAACGTTGTCGAATTTCAATCCTGGTTCAGCATCAAAGGACGCAAACGCACGCAAAGCTTGTGCAGCCAGTGCGCGCCGATCTACCAGAAACAGAATTCGCCTAGCGACGCCCGTCTTCATCAGACGGTAGATCTGATTAACGGTCGTGAACGTCTTCCCAGTTCCGGTAGCCATTGCGACAAGCATGTTTCGTTTCCGTTCTGAAATGGCCATTTCGACCGCTTGATTTGCTTCTCTCTGGTACGGTCGCACCCTGGGATGATTGTTAGGCAGCAGTTGCAGCAATCCAAGGGACTCATCAAAATCTCGCTTTAGCTTCTCCTCCAATGCTGCCGGAGTGTGAAAGAGCGAAATCTCGCGAGAACGATTCAATGCGTGTCGGATATCATGGTGCCAGATAACTTCGCCGTTCGTTGAATAAAGAAACGGTACACCGAAGTCTCCCCAACGCTGCTCGCCTTGCCAGATCCCCCGAGAGTAGCGCTCGGCCTGGGAGAGAACGTTTTGGGGACCGAGCGTTAGTTTCTTCGCCTCTACAACGGCTACAACCCGATTGTTGAGGCACAGCGCGTAGTCCGCGGGGCCGTTGGCGGTCTGGAACTCCTCGACAGCGCAGCGATCATACGACTTGGTCGCGGCGAGAGGTACGATTTGCCATCCTGCCGCGTAGAGCCTTGCGTCGATGATCTTCTTACGTGTAAGCCATTCCGAATTCGCTGGCGTAGCGGGATACATGGGCTTGGAACCGAATTGTATTTGAAAGACTTACGATTGTCTCAGACCTGTGTTTGGTAACGCGAATCCAGCGAGTACAAAACCAAGTACGTCCCTCAATGGGCCTGCTTTGGCTCGCAAAGCGCTCTCGGATTTGGCGGCCGCGCCGCCCCGCTATGTTGCAGCACTTGTAAATACACCTCTCGGGTAAACGCTGCCCTCGTGTGACGTGCGCTTAGCTTTGCATTCTGGCGGACCCTTTTTCTTCGTTGCACCACCAATGTACGGCTTGGATGTTGTCCGGATGGTCGTCTCTCCAGGATCCGCCCATGCCCTTGGGGATCTTGTGGTCCGGGACGATATCGTTATAGTCGGTAAACTCGATTCGGCAAATGGCGCAGGTCCGGTTCTGTTCCACAATCTTCCGGTCGAGAAGTTTCCGCATCTCCGCCGGCGAACGTAATTCGCGGTATCCGCGCGGGTGCTGTGCGTCCTCGATGCGCTGGACCCCCAGGCGAATGAGCTTAGGCCGGTTCGGCAGTGGTTCCCGGCCACAGCAGGAGCGGGAGTGATGCACGGGACAAAACTGGTTACGTCGCAACTTCATGACAGCCCTTCTAGTTGAACTTGGCATGGGCCGGGCAGATGGGGCCAGTGGACCACCCGAATGAAAAGACGATTCCTAAGGGAAATTCGGAGTGCAGCAGGGAACTGAAGGACCAGAGTGCTCTACAATGGTTCAGGTCCTCAGAAGGATGGCTGTATGTCGCGTTCCTCGGAGTGGATGGATTATAGCGGCGCAGGCAGTATTGGCTTGCTAATCGGGCTATGGCTGCGGTTTTGTTTGTGGCCCCTAAGGGTGCTTTTTCGCTTGCTCTTCAGCAAGCGGAAGTCAACCCGGCTCGCACATTGATCGAATTACCAGCAAATTCGTAATCGGTTAATTTCCGATCAACACGGCCTCGACTTTCGCTGCTGCATCGTCCTGCATGTGTGGCAACACATGGGAATACACGTCAAGCGTAAACGCTGCGCTCGTGTGGCCCAGCTGCTCAGAGACGACTTTCGGTGAAACGCCAACCGTCAACGCTAACGTCGCCGCGGTATGCCGCAGGTCGTAGAGTCTGATGTTCGGCAGTCCGGCCTTTTTCAAGATGGGTTTGAAGTGCTTGTAAACCAGGCTATTCACATTCACCGGTCTTCCGAACTCCGTAACAAATATCAGGTCCACTGCCTCCGGCCATTCTTCGGGGTCAACAACTGGATGTGCCGATTGCAACCGCCGTAGTTCCTTCAGTCTCGCGAGAATCCAATTCTGTAATCTGATGAGTCTTCTACTGCCGGCCCGTTTCGTCTCCCCATATTCCCACTGGCCCGTAGGTCCTTTCCGCAACGTCCGTTTAATGCTGACAGTTCCGCGTTCCCAGTCGATGTCCTGCCACTTGAGTCCGATGTACTCGCTCGGACGCATTCCAGTCGTAATGGCGACGGCGAATAAGGTTCCATACATCGTCGGCAGAGCAAACTTCAAGAATGTCTTGGCCTCCTCGACGCTGAGCACGCGCATCTCACGCCTTCGGATTCGGGGCAGCTTCAGGCCCTTGGTTGGCACTTCCAAGATCATTTCCCACCGCAAAGCTTGTCTGAAGGCGGCATTGAGGACCCAATGAGCGCCCTGGACTGTCCTCGGCGACAGTCCACGGTCCGACATCTGTTGGTACACACCTTGCACATCCAGGGGCTTGATTCCTACGATGGGATTTTTCCCAAGCGATGGACGGATATATTTCGCCAGCAGACTCTCGTAGCTTTCGTATGTCTTGCTGCAAATTTGCGGCTTGATTGTCTTGAGCCATTGATCGAGATACTGATCCAACTGAATCTTTGCACCATCTCGCTCAATGTAGGCACCAAGGTCGTTGATTTTCTTTCCGAGAAACTTCTGCGCCTGCCGCAGAGAGCCATGAACAGTACGGTTGTAATAACTGCGTTGTTTGGTTTGCGGATCAGAGCCCATCGGAATGCGAATCATCCGGGTATTGTCGCGAACTGCGATGATCTGACCTAATTTGCGAGACATGGGGACACGTTCCTTTCTGTGCCGCATGCACACAAGATCGGCACCAGTTACTTTCTAAGAATTGAAGGGGGATCTGGATTGCAGCGAGAGGCCGTCTAGAAGGGCCGCTTCCATCTTTGCGGCAGCTTCGGCCTGCATGTGCGGAAGCACGTGAGAGTAGGTATCCAGTGTGAACGCCGCACTCGCGTGTCCGAGTTGCTCGGACACTACTTTTGGAGGCACGCCTATTGTGAGGGCAAGTGTGGCACACGTATGGCGGAGATCGTAGAGCCGAATGTTCGGCAAACCAGCTTCCCGCAGGAGCGACTTGAAATACTTCTTGACCAGGTACTCCTCGTTGATCGGCTCACCACGATCGGTGGTAAAGATCAGATCCGCGAATACCGAACCTGACGCTGGCCGAGATTTCTCGGCCTTTTTCCGGAGGAGATCCATAACCCACGTTTGCAGCTTAACGACTCGGCGACTCCGGGCCCGCTTCGTGTCCGCAAAGCTCCATTGGCCTTCGTGCCTGTGAAGAGCTCGAGCGATACTGACGGTTCCGTGATCCCAGTCAATGTCCCGCCAGCAGAGAGCAAAGTATTCGCTGGGGCGCATTCCGGTAGTGAGGGCTACGGCAAAAAGGCAAGCTTGCGGAGATTTCAATGCAGTCTTTAGAAATAGCCGAGCTTGTTCGGTCGTCAACGCTTGCATTTCTCTTTGGCGCTGAGAGGGAATCTCCACTCCTCGCGTCGGATCAGTAAGGAGCAACTGCCAACGCACGGCCTGTCGCATTGCCGCGCGCAAGACGGCATGTGCATATCGAACCGTCCTGGCCGAGAGCTTCCGGTCAATCATGGTCTGATATGCGGCCTGGATTTCAAGAGGCGAGAGGGAGGCCAACATTTTCTCGCCGAGCGCCGGACGGATGTATCGCCGCAGTATGGCTGCGTAGTCGCTATACGTCTTCGCGCGAACTTTGGGTTTGACGGCCGTTTTCAGCCAGTGATCCAGGAATTCATCTACTGTGACCTGAAGACTTTCGACGCCACGGGATAAGCCTCGTTCATGCAATCTCTTTGTTAAGTACGCCTGTGCGTGACGCAAGGAACCGTAGATTGTTCGATTGTGGTAGATGCGCTTGCGCGTTTCGCGATCGCGCCCGAGATAAACGCGAACGAGCCAATGACGCTCGCCTCGCGCAATGATCTGACCAACTTTACGAGGCATATTTCTCCTTTCGCCGGAAACAGGTACAGTCTGCCGTGCAATCAACATCACATTGCCAAAGCTGTAATCGTGGAACCGTGCCATGCCCGACAGATATTCGGTAAGCACTTCACTGTGGCCTGATTCGAGCGACTGAACGATACTCGACTGCATCTTTGGTTCGGCTCTTGATTTCTTCTAATTTCATTGTTTTTCCGTTCTACGCCGTTTCCGGCTTGTTTTTTTCTTCACTTGAAGCGGCAGCGGGAAAAAACAAGCCGGAGCGGTGCGAAGGGCAGAACGGCAGCCGAGGGAGGGTGGCAGGGCGCGAGTGGCGGCGCGGTGCGTGACAAACACGTTTTACCGTTTGGCGCGACACCGGCGCATCAGCCCGAGCGTCCGAGCGTGCTGCGATCTCTGCGGCGTCCACTTGAAAGAAGGCGAGAGTGGGGTAAAGATGCACGGAGTGCCGCCGCCGTATTTTGGAGTTGCATTGCCGTAGGTATGAGCTATCTTCGTTGTACACGAAAGGAAAAAAGCTTGAGCCGCACGGCATACATTCTGGGTGCAGGATTTTCCCACTACGCGGGATTGCCTCTGCAATCAGATTTCACCAAAGAATTGCTCGCAGCTCGCGACTACGGTTCGGGGCCAAGCCGTGCGATGGTTGGATTCCTGGATCGATTTATCCATGACGTGTTCGACCACTCGAAGCAGGCGGATGCGAAATATTGGCCGGAACTTGAGGATGTGTTTACGTGTATCGATCTGGCAGCGAACACTGGACATCATTTGGGATCGTTGTATTCACCAGCGAGATTGCGGACTGTACGAAGAGTTCTGATCGCCCGAATCATGCGAATGCTGCACCACAAGTATTCATCGGCCGCGAAGCGGCAGACGCCGGACCTGAAACGCTTGTTCCACTTCGTAGAGTCAGTCGATCCAGAGAACGCGACGTTTATCAGTTTGAATTGGGACGTTTCGCTTGAGTCGGTTTGCCTCGATCGCAAGAAGAGTTGCGGAATTTCGTATGGGCACGGAATTAACGCCGCATCCTTTCCTGACTCAGGGCAAGTAATCGAATCAGAGAAGGAATCTGGGGACCCATTGTTCAAGATCACTAAAATGCACGGATCAATCAATTGGCTCTATTGCGATTGCTGCCGGCGTGTGTTTTGGTTCCATCCATCGGAAGTCACACATATTGCGGATCAGATTTTGAGCAAGGAAGAGTGGCGGGAGATTCGCCCGGATACGGCAGCGAAGCCGCGGTGGGAATGTGCAAGGTGCTCGGGCGTGGTGCTGGGGACCCGAATAGCCACATTCAGCTATCGCAAGGCGCTTGATTTCCGGATGTTTCAGATTTCGTGGTTCCGGGCAGAGGCGGCATTACGGCAATGTTCCAGGTGGGTGTTTGTGGGCTATTCGCTTCCGGGAGCGGATTACGAGTTCAAGCAATTGTTGAAGCGTGTTGAACTTTCGAAACGGACACGCCCCACCATCTTCGCCGTCACTGGCGGCAGCCCGGAAGCTGTAGACAAAGCGAGACTGAACTACAGGCGCTTTTTTGGACGAAGCATTGAGGTCGGCAAGACCTTTTTCAGCGAGGGGCTTTCCAAATCCGTGGTGTCGCAAATTGTTTAGGCAAGACCCATGGCGAGGCCGCGCAAGTTGCTATAAACAACGGAGATACCGCTATGCACCACGATTTCGATCCGGAACGCTTAAGACCCCACGAGTTCGTTTGCGAACCGGATCCGCGCAGCAAGATGTGGGTCCGTATTGACCGAGCTGCTGGCACGATCCGCGCGGCGGAGATGAGTGATCACCACAGCGACATAGCGGGGGTATCGCTGCATGCGGGCGTTCCGCAGGATATTGCGGTACAGTTTGAAACCGCTCGCAATGTTTACCTATATGCGTGGTTTGTGTATCGCTTTTACCCCGTCGCGGAGCATCAGAGTCTTGCGTGTTTGGAATTGGCTTTGCGGGACCGGCTAAAAGACGACATCCAGACCGGTAGGGTCAATAGTCGTGGCAAAAGGCCTATGCTACGGGCGCTCTTGAAATATGCGGTAGCCCAGGGAATTGTCAGAAATGAAGGTTTTGCGACGTGGCGCAATCGAGGACAGATCAACGCGCGGGCGCGCGTTGAGATGGAGAAGATCCGAGAGATGTCAGAGAAGAACCTGACGGAAATCTCGTGGGACGATTCCAACATACAAGTGACGCCGGCCGATCTGGAGTGGGACTATGCCGGCGTGCTGGTTGACACACTCCCGTTTATTCGCAACGACTATGCACACGGCAGCACGAATCTCCACAATCTCGCACTTCATACTATTCAGATTGTGTGTGAGATCATCAATCAGCTCTATAAACCTCTTGATGGAAACGGCGCTCCCTAAGCGAGATTGTCGCACCTAAAAATCCCAATCGAAGGGTTCAGCCTCATGGGCGTACTCATACAGCGTTTGGTCTATTACGTTAAACCGACTAAAGACCACCGAGATCTATTTGAGTGGGAAACGGCAATTGCCGTGATTTTTGTAAGGGCGGCGGAGCAAAGAGATGGCATCCACGGAGCTAGTGAGCTTCTTCGTTTTCAAGAGTGGCAGCCAATTCGTCTGATCTTGCACGACCCGTTATCGGCGCGTCGTGTCGTTGAAGAGGGCGGAGATGTCCTCGCTGCGTATCGAGTTGCCGAGGAAAAAGGAATCTCGTGTACGTTTTTTCCCGAGACATTTGCTCCCGGTGGGAAAAAGCTGAGAAGAATACTTTCGCCCGAATTGGGAGAAGCTTTTGTCGATCAAATTATTGAGTCATCTGGAGGACGGCGACTTACCTGTGCAGAATGCGGGATAGATTCTCGTAACGCCGACTACAGACTTGATAACTGGATTCTTGAATTGAAGGACCTTCGGGAAGAGGGGCTCGAAAAAACGACTCGGCAGGAGAAGTTGGCTCAGCTCTTTTCTGCAGAGAATTGGGGCAGTCATGTTGACATTCGCGCAGGTGATCTGAAGGACAAAGAATTGATGATCTACCTTGATGTCATCGGCGGCCCCATTAAGTCTCAGGTGAGATCGGCTGCCGACCAGATTAGAAAGACGATGGACCGGATCGGCAACTCGGATCTAAATGGCGGTCTTATATTCTTGAATACTGGATACGGCAGCCTGCCACCATCCGTCTTTGAAAAACTGGTCGAGAGATATGCGGCAAAGTACCCCGCCGAAATCGGGTTCTGTATTTGCATTAGTGCTTGGGTACTTACCAACGGATTTGATTGGGAGATACTGTTTAGTTTTCATCCTCTTGAATCGCCACATCCGATCGTCAAGAAAGTTGGCGACGCCTTTTCGGCAGTGACGAACGAATTGATGACCGAATGGGCGCGGTCAGGGTTCAAGGCGCAGCGCCCGGTCATGCCCCTGAAACCCATTGCTTTTGAGATTGCAGGACGTTCGTTTTCGTGGGAGCCCGAGCGCATCCCCCAGACGTGGCGTGAGTGATTTCGCTAGTCTAAATCTACTTCAAAGGACATAAACGTGGATTGCTCTCATGCCGATGTGACGTGGTATTAATTCGAAGTATCGATGCTCAACGCTCTCTCTTCAGCAGCGTTTACAGCATGCTTTCCAGCATTTTGAACTCCTGAGAACCGTTGATGCTACCATCTGTTAGATGGCGTGCCCTGCACAAGCAGCCTCCAGTCAGGTTTCACTTACTCCTTGACCCCAGTAAGCTAGCGAGGAAGTCGGACGTAACCTGATCGGCTGACACGACTTGAGTGGCAACAGTTCTGACAAATTGCATTGGGACGACCTTGCTCGTGACCAACAAGGGCACAACTCGCGGATTCTGAATACCGGTTATGCGCAGTAGTTTATCTGGATGCGACGTAATAAAGTGGGTCCGTCGCAGATGTTTGTCCAAGTCATCTCCTGGAGCTCCGCGAAATCGCTTCAGTTGCTCAGCGACTTCGCTCACGTTACGCGCAAACAAAAGCTCTTTGCACTCGCAGACGCAGACCACATCTTTCTTCCAAGCGAGCACATCGACGTCGCCTTTCGCTTGATTCTCGGCAGCTTCGAGTTCCGTCATGGCGACTTCCAGTCGAACATTCCAATCTTGCTCTGAGAAGAGATCTGCTACCGCCTGATTGAATTCAATTCCTCTGCGCGCATTCGCGGCCCCGGCATATCGCTTCATTCGCGTCGTATCGAAATATTCCGTTTCAAATGCGCCGGTAAAACTTTCCATGATGGTGTGACGGAAACTGTCCTCACAAAACCCAGGCGCATAGACGAGCCTGCGATCTCCAAACTCAACGATTGGTCGGGTCATCAGGGAAAGGCGGCGCCGGTATCGCCACGGGTGCCAATCCTTATTCCTAAATGGCTTCGGGGCCGAGTCCCACTGTTCTCGCGGTTTGAGAAGAAAATTGTGCCGTATCTCCCCAACTTCGGCCGACGTGAACCCCGCTCCAGTTAGTCTCTTCGCGAAGGAATCGGCGTCCTCAACTACAACTAAGGAGCGCCGTTCAATGGCGCTTTCTTGCAGCAGTCCCGCAAGCTCCTTTAGCTTGCTCGGATTGATGCCAAACTCCTCGGTGAAGCTCTCTACGAACTCGTGCCCGAAAACTTCTTCTTCCGTTTTTGTCCCCTCTGAGCGAGGCGAGAACAGCTCGCCATAGTTCTTGATTGCAGTAATGTGGGTGCGCTCGAAGTGACTGGCGATGTAGGGTCGCATTACGTTCACGAAGTTATCGCCAAATGTGAATTCACCCAATTCGGAGATGCGCATGGAGGGTTCGGTACAGCCAGCGCGCACGGCGTCCGAGTGGGCGGCCGTCGCGACCAGCAGAAGAACCTGGGTCGCAAGGTAGTCGATATCAGCTTGGCTTGCCCGCCGACCGTCCTTCAGTGGTGAAGTGCAAACTGCCATCTCGATGAGGATGCGATCGACGATTTGAGTGCGATCGCGTTTTTCCTGTACCGCCTGTGTCGCCTTGAGAACATCAACCCGGTCTTTGTGTAACGAAAATAGAGCTCGTGCGGTTCGTTGCCAACGGTCATGTTCATAAAGCAGCCGTTCGTGGTTTTGAAGGCATTTCACGATGAAATTGACGCGATCGATTTCCCCGAGCCGGGAATGAACTCTCTTCCACAAAGCATCGACGAGTTTGTTCAATGCTGAATTGGCTGATTCCACCGCGTCAATCCTCGAAGGAACCTTGAGGCCGGCTTCTTGGGCCGTGTTGATTGTGCCGAACGCGATTTCATCGTCGTGGAGGAGTTCGGGGAGATTGTTATCGAATACTCTGAGGTAGTCGCGTACGTCGTGGGCTGGGATGAGATGCATGAAACGGTCATCATCCGAGAGCGCTAAAGAGGCCAGGATCTGAGCGGCCCGTGATTCCAAGTCTTTCACCCTCGCCAGAGTCAGTGCACTCTCGACGAAGGCGCTCACTAGGAGACGCTCAGCATTGTTCTTAGCCGAATATGCCATCGCTAGAAGTCCAATCGGCAAACGCAGCGAAATAATTCGGCCAGCAATGCGCATAGGTATAGAACCCGTAGCTTTGATTTCCTGCACTCCCTCCGGTGTCCAATTCTCGTGAGCCACAATCTGGGACACATCCAAGTCAAAAATTACGTTTTGCCCACCCAATTCGGGCACTTGTCGGTCTAATGCGGGCGCGACCTTCTCGACCCAATTGAGCGCGCTTTCCCAGAGGTCGTATACCAGGCGACGCCGATCCGGATGGGAGGCACTGGTTGAGCAATCGACCCACCATGCACGATCCGCCGTCTCTATGGCACCTCCCAATACGCCCTTTTCTACCGGACACAATGCGGCATAGGTTCTTCGTGTAGAGTCCTCATGAAAATGGGACCGCGTATGCACCTTGCGAACGCGCTCCCATGTTGCGCGGTCAGGACGATAGATGACGTGATCGTCCATGCCTGAGCGGTGTTCGTTTCGCAACGCAAAGATGAATTCTGGTCCGTATGAAATAAGATTGAAAAGACCGTCGCCTTGATCCCGCGGTACGAGACGAAAATCGTGGTGCGTCCACATCGAATACAAATTCGCATCGCTGTGAGCTTCCACTCGAACTCCGAGTTCTTCTAGAGCACGGCGCTGCATAGACATCTTCCAGAGGAGCAGCTTCCATCGGTGTTCATTCACGATTAGTCGATCCAGATCGGCTGAAGACCATACTTGAATAGCGCATTGCGGTGGCAGTCGCGTTGGAAGTGCTATTGCACACCCTCTCCAAACACCGCCGATCACAACCAGAGTCAATCCACCGCGGCATCGTCCCTCTTCCAGGAAGCGATGGCAACTCGCGATCACGAAATCGTCCAGCATGTCACGGAACGGTGGACTCCAAACCGAAGACGGCCCATTCTGCGCGATTTCGTTGACATCGTCGTGCAAGAAGAGAATATGCAGGAACTTATCCTCATCGAAACGAAATGCAGTTTGACTCACGCCAGGCCTCAGCACTTCTTTTTGTTCTGGCAGCAGTGAAGTCAAGAAATCACCGGTTGAGATACCCCTTGTTAATTCCCTCAGTGTCCGTGGTCCTTGCACCCGGTGAAGGCTGTTTGCCAAACCACGGAGCAAGCCAAGATCGCGCACCTCGGAGAGGATGTGCATCACGATACTCATTGGCAATGCGGCAGGGTTTGTGACTATCAGTTCTCCGTCGAGGATAACGAAGGGCTGCTGTCGAACGTTTTTTACATTTGCATCGCGTGCGCGCTGACAGAACTCCGTCAGAGGTATGCAGAACGGCGCAAGCGAGGCGAAGTCGATTCCATGAACTCCCATCTCATCGAAAGTGATAATTGCGCGCCGACTAAGATCGAGAAGAGCTTGATCAGATATTGGCACCGAGACGGGAGCGGATTCGGCCTCCGAGTTGCCCGTTAGCCGCGAATAGCCCATGCGATCGGAAATAAGGTCCGACACTTTAAGAGCGACAAGGCAGTGCTCGCGTAGAACGTCCAAACTAGCGGGCCCTTTTCTCAAGGCGTCCAACATATCTTGCAGGTAGTAATCCGGGTTGCTCCAGTCTCCGGTGAAAACGCGATAATTCCCGGAGTCCGTCATGATGTTTGCAATCGCGATGTCCTCGGCAGGATCTTCTCGTCTTCGCAAAGCAGAGCGCTCAAGAAGTTGATTCAACCAGCGATCAAGGAGCTCGACGGTGACAAGATCTTTGCCGTTGCTGTGTATCGCGATAAGGTGCAGCAGGCACTCCAAGCGCACCAGGTGAATGCGATTTTCATGCAGAAGAGTGAGTCCAGCTACGGCGGCGAGGGCTGACTTGCGGTCACACAAAGCCAACTCCTTGACCAGTTCCGGAAGGGTTCCGCCGATCTGACTGAAGCCATGTTCCTCGACGGCGAGCGACTCCTCGTGCATTGCTTCCAAGAGGTCCCCAAACAACCGCTCAGGTTGCGTGCTGTTTAGAGGTGAGCCGTGGCACTTTTTGAACTTCTTGCCCGACCCGCAGGGGCATGGGTCGTTTCGACGGATTCTCGACATTGTCGTTGCCGCTACCGGGATGTATACGCTGAAGCGAGAATGTAGTGACTCATTATCGGGCATGCAGGCCAAACTTGCTGCACCATCATGGTGTGCACCTTCGCGCGAGTGACGGCAACCATCAGAATCTTTCGACTGCGCATATAGGGAGGCTTATCGTCACGCCACACAAGGTTTGACACGAGCGTGCGGCCATTGTGCCTATCTCTTCGAAGAACGATCACCCCATCAAACTGCTTAGCCTTGGATTTATGAATCGTCATTACCTGGATTCCGTCGGGATCATCCACACCATCCAAAATGAGATCTTGTGCCAACGCGTTGTCAAGTACCTCTCGCGCTCGCCGGTAAGACGAAACCATCTCCCACACTGCGCTCAGCCCAGCGGCGATATGTTTTCCTCGTTTAAACGCAATCAAGTAGTCGAGATGTGTTGCAACGCCCTGAAACAGCGGTTCCCCAGAAGACCGCAAGCACGATTTCACGAATGTCCAGTCGCGCGATGGATCGCCAACGAATGAACTAGTCGTGAGGGTGCTCAACAGATTCGTAAGAACCTTCACAAGACCTGCCTTACTCACGTTTCCTGCCTGGCATTTTACTGCCCAGTCAAGTAGCTGTTTGGCATCGGACTTCGATCCTGAGGCTTTTCTAAGGTTGTGCAATAACATCAATGCCTCTGCCAACTGCGACTCAAGCGGCATCGTTTCCTTGGGCTCGAGCAGGAAAGCAGCGAAACGCGCAGCCAACCGAGCCTCATCCTCATCGAACAACAGTTTGTGAGGAACTGGTTTCTTGCCAGCATTTAAGGCGGCAGAGACCTTGGCAGCCTCCGCCGCAGTTGGCACAAGGATCGCTATCGTCTTCGCCCAATCCTTCGTTTCCGCTCGAATCAGTCGGTGTAAGCACCCTAAAGCTTTTCGAAGCGTTGCTCCAAGGTCTGTTCCACGATTGAACGAAAGATTCGACACCCCTTTATATCCGCCAGGGCGGATGCGGCCAGCCATGATGTCTTGCCCAAATTCAGCAATCTGAGACCTCGGGCTTCGCATGTTTTGCGATCCTAGCTTTACCTCCAGAGGTTTTAGCGTAGCCTTGATCGCATCCATCCGCTCGGGCCCAATACCCGGCAGGTGGTCGAATATCTGTTGTTCGAGATCGGCAAGACAGATGACCTGAGTCAAGGGCGAAAGCATCTCAATGCATCGCCATGCATCGGGTCCTGTATCTTGAGCCTCGTCGACGATTACAAGGGGGAACCGTTCGCCCACCAGCCGCGTTATCCAGGCGCTGCGCGCAAACAATTCCGCTGCCTTTGGGGCAAAGAGATCAAAAGCAATTAGCCCTTCGTTTAGAAAAAGCGTTTCCCGCTCGGCGAGCCAGGCATTCCACTGAGCGTTATCAGGATCGCTCTTGGTACCACCGTTTCGCACTCGCTCATCCTGGGGCATAAGGATCTTGATTGGCGACGGTGCGCCCAAAAGATAAGCGTGAGTCCTCAGCAAGTCCCAGAAAAAAGAATGAAACGTCTGGACATTGAGGCGAGTTCGATGCTCTCGACGAGAAAGCTCCAGGCGTGCCACCTGCAAAATGCGCGCAACCGCTGTTCGAGAAAAGCTTAAGAACAGAACGGACTGACCCGGGTCAAGACCTGCATCGATCCGAACTAGCGCCTTTTTGAGAGCAATAGTCGTTTTGCCGCTGCCCGGGCCACCGGTAACAACCGCATGCCCGTTACAGTCAAGCAGCTTCTTCCGCTCTGGACAAATATTCACGCTTTTCCATTCACATCAACAGATGAAGTGGAATGTGAAGAATCGCCGTCCGCGGCAGCAGCCGGAACATCCGGTTGTGAGGACGGCGACGCGGCCGATTGTGGAGCAGCATTCGCGGAGCTGGTAGGAGGGGTTGCCGCGGTGATCGTAGGAATCGGGAAAAACGTATAGATGGACTTCAAGAATGCGACAGCCGTCTGTGGCAACTCATTGAGCTGACACTCTTCAATTAGAAGAGCCGCCCATCCTGCGCCTTTGGTTGACGAGAGAAGCTGCTGAACAAGTTTCTTCATCGCGTTGTCGTCGGTTGGAAGCGTCGCGGGAATACCGTAATGGCCCAAATCCACCCCAGCGGCTACGAGGGCGTCTACAAACAAACGCAATCGGCTGACAGCGATCTCCTGGGCGAGTAGCTGTTCGAAACCTTTGTATGCGTGTTCCACGTTGATGTCTAACACATCTGCGAATTTCTTTTTCTCATCTGGCGTCCTCTGTTTGAAATCGTAGAAGCCGAATGTTTTCAAGCCGAGTGCCTGAAAAAATCTCGCGAACTTCGGTATTGTCCCGTCACTCTCCGCGTCAAATACCGTCACGCCAGCAAGATCGAGTGGGTTCAGTGTTGGATCATTCGCCTCGATGCAGCGCGCTAACACAGGTAATGCATGGGATTCTGTTGTTCCTTCGACGAGAACGACGCCTTTGCCAAGCATGCACTCGGCGAGGCCACGGCGAGCATATCGCTTGTAGTCATTCTCCTTTAGTCCTGTTGCATCCGCGACACACATACATTGCAGGCTTCCGCCCGTACCACGCGTGAGCAAAAATGTATTCTCCGGAGTGAACCGCTCGATGACGTAAGGGGAATGGGACGTGACGAATGCCTGCTTGGTATGGAGCAAGAGGTACTCTGCAATTCGACGCTGTGTGTGGGGCTGGACAGCGATCTCGGGTTCCTCCATCGCGAAGATAACCGACTCCGGTTTGAGTTCCGCGATGAACGAAAGCAGCGCCAGCACTAGAGTATTGAGGGTTCCGGTCCCGGCTTGCTGAAATGGAACTTCTTCTTGGTCATCTCGCATCCCGAGGAAGAAAGACATCGTCTTGCGCAGATGTTCACGCGTGAGCTGGGTGACGTATAGCTTGGTCTTACGCCCCGGCTTACTGGCCGGAACGTAGCTCGCAAGCCGTTCCTCGATTGATTTCAACACAGGTTCCAGCTCGGCGGCGTCTTTTTCGATGTCGAGCGCGCGAAGCCGCTTGATGGCTTGCTCCCAGAGACCCGTCCGGATTTTCTGCAAGCGCAACAGCAGATCTAACAAAGATCCGCGCTCAAGACTTAGCGCACGCGAACCTGTGCGCAATGCGCGCAGGTACAGGAAACCAAAAAGCCGTTTGATCTCCCGTCGGACCGGATCTTTGCCATCCTCTGCATTATTTGGACTATGCACGTACACGGTCTCTGCCGTGAATTCATCCTCCTCCGGATCGTACTGAGCTACGGTCTCGAGTCTCAGACAAGGCACTGAGGTCCCGGGAGTTGCCGCCGCCACCTCACCTTGTGCCAACAGCCGTTTCTCCGCGGAATGCCAGAACTCCAGATGCCCGCTGCATCTCTTCAACACCTCAGCACTCAAGTCGATGAGAAGCACCTGCACGCGAATTGGGATCGGCAGCGGTTTGTCTTCGGGTGTAGCCGCCGGTTGGAGATATTTGCCGTTATAAAAATCGAATTCTTCGACTGGCGGGAACTTGTTCAAACGATCAGGCCCGAGGACAAGATCTAGTGCTTCGCATATTGTGCTCTTCCCGACGTTGTTGGGTCCCAGAAGGAGAGCGTGGCCATCAAATCTAAGGTCCGCCGACTGGATCCCTCTGAAGTTCTCGATCTTGAGTTGAACGACTTTCAACAGAAACTCCTTCGAGGAAGTGTCGGCAGGTATCGTACTCCGCTATGAAGGGATTTCGCGGTGATCACCCGCAAGTTGGACAAAAAAGGGGGGGAAGTGCCGAGTCGCCTTGAAGCAATGTGTCGGGATCAGCATGAAATGGGGGCTGTGCTCGTGGTGGAGGGGTACATGCACTAGCCTAAATCAATTTTTGCCTAGATCACTCGCTCGACAGGAAATGCGGGTTTTCGTGTGTGGTGTGTGTTGCAGGTGTGCCATAAGTGTGCCGCACGCCCTGATACAAAGTGCGATTTATGCGCTTTCTTGATACCGTTTGCGTTTGCTTCCGTGCGGGCTTGTTTCTGCGGCAAGTTGTTGATTCTAATTTGGCTGCCTCCCAGGGATTCGAACCCCGATATGCTGATCCAGAGTTAACATTTTTGTTGAGCGTCTTTATCGTCCCATTTAGGAGCAGCTCAACGAAGAGTTCACCTTGCGCGGCCCACAACTGGCACACTACCCTGCCCTGAACCCTAATAATAAGGATAGTTTCCGGCTGACCGGCAGTCCGCCGGAACGATTCCTTTCGATCGCCCACCATTTTTCCGGATCGGGCCCATCATTCGCACCCACGCAGAAACATCGCTCCAGGAACCATTTCAGGGAACTTTCGTCCAGTCTTCGATCGCCAATTTAGGGGCCCGCCCCAATTCCCCCGTATGGTGAGTCACCAGCGTCAAGCCCAGGCTTCGCGCATGGGCTGCGATGAAGAGATCATTGGCTCCGATCATAGTTCCCAATTTTTTCCAGTGAGATCGGATCTCGGCATAATGCGCAGCTGACGGGTCGGCGAAATCGAGAACCTCAACATAACTCAGGAAAGCATGCAGTGCTGCCTCGTCCTGCTTCCGCCGCGGAGATACTTCGACACCATAGAGCAATTCTGACTTCGTGACTACCGAGACGCACACATCGCTGACCGGCAGCTTTTCGAGGTGTTTGAGAAGTGCGTCATCGGAGCGTTTCATCACATAAGAACAGATATCGGTGTCCAGCATGTAGCGTCGCATTACGCTTCCCGCTCCTGCACCGGCAGATCTTCCATCTCTTCCATGAAAGTCGCCGAAGCTACGGGCGCCTCGGCAAGGTAGGAAGTCCAGTCAAACGGCCGTGGGGACAACACGACCTCGCTCCCCTCTTTACGAATGAATACCTCGTGTGTCCGGAACTGAAACTCTTTGGGGAGACGGACCGCTTGACTCCGGTTATTCATGAAAATCTTCGCTTTGCGTTGCATGGACGGCTCCTTTGGTCTTGCCATATACACTGGTATATGCCAAACCGGTAAGAAATCCCTCGGCAGCGAGCGAAATCAGCGCCCGGACGAGTCCCCCAATATCTGTCGGCGAGATGGTCTTTTCATCGACAAAGAGCACACCGCCATGGGAACGCTCTTCTTCTGCCCAGACCTTTAGCAAGGGAGGAATCGTCCCGCGGTCATAAGTGACGAAGGTCAACCGTTGCTCTGCACTTCAGTTTGCCAGAGACTAGCGGTTGCCTACTTAATGGAGGCTCCGGATAAGTTCCGGCTCTGCGATTCCATCAGCCCTGGCGTCCGAGGCTCCATAATTAACCTTGGATTTTGAGTTGCGAAGCACTGCATTTCCACGGCCCATCAGGGTTGAGTAAGCCTCACGAACATCTAGTATGTGGCCCATTGCTGATAGTTCGTTCTGGGTTTTGCCGGGTATACGGGATTCGACACGGATATTACAGCCTTGATTGGGATGGACGGTGAACCGAGGTTCCTCCAATGCTTGCTGGATATTCATGTGGTAGTCGACGATGTTGGAGACGAATTGTACATGCGCCAAGGGCTGGTTGGCTCCGCCCATAATTCCAAATCCGATGTGCTCGTCGCCTTTCTCCATGAAGGCAGGAATGATGGTGTGAAACGGTCTCTTACGTGGAGCCAGTACATTGGGAGAAGAAGGGTCGAGAGAGAATAAGGCACCTCTGTCCTGAAGTACGAAGCCCATGCCGCGCACGGTGATCCCAGAACCAAAGGCGTCATAGTTGCTCTGAATCATCGAAACGATATTACCGTTGCGATCGACGACAGACAGATAGGTCGTGTCGCTGAACGGCTCGCCGTAAGGAACGCTGCAATTCGCACGGCTTGAGTCAATCAACTGCGCTCGCTTTTTGGCAAAGTCCTTCGAAGTCAATCCTGCGACTGGAACCTTTGCAAATCGCGGATCGGCATTGTAGCGGTACAGGTCGGCATAAGCGAGCTTCATTGACTCGATTCGCTGATGCAGCTCAACCGGATCTGAGGGACCGTCCAGCGAGGCAGGGAGCGTCTCCAGGATGTTTAGCATTTCCAGAGCCGCCATACCTTGGCCGTTTGGAGGAAGTTCGTAAATGTGCCAGCCTCGATACGAAGTAGAGATGGGTTCCACCCATTCGGGCTCAAAAGACGCGAGATCGTCAGCCGCCATTGATCCATTCAGAGTTCGAGAAGTGCTTAGAATTGCATTGGCGATGGGGCCCTTATAGAAGGCTTCGGCGCCTTCACGGGCAAGTACACGAAGAGTCGCGGCCAGATCGGGATTTCTGAATAGGTCTCCAACGTCCGGCACCTTCCCATTCGGCAGATAGACGCGCCGACTTTCGTCATCTTTATAAACTGTCTCTCGGTATTCGTTCCAGTACGCGTGCGCAATTTCTGGAACAGGAAAACCTGATTCGGAGTAAAAAATCGCGGGTTGAAGCAAGTCCTTCCACTGCAAGACTCCAAAGCGGTTGTGGAGCGCCTTCCATCCGGCAACTGCTCCGGGAACGGTGACGGAATCGATTCCGGAGAGAGGCGGAGTAGCTTTCCCTTTGGATCGCAAACGTTCAAGCGTGAGTTGTCGTGGAGCCCAACCGCTGGAGTTAAGACCGTATAGCTTGCCCGACTTGGCATCCCAATAAAGCGCGAATAGGTCGCCACCGATGCCGTTCATCATAGGCTCGATTACTCCAAGCACGGCGTTGGCGGCAATGGCCGCGTCGATTGCCGAGCCACCACGGCGGAGTATCTCCGCACCCGCTTGCGAAGCTTGAATTTGACTGGTGGCTACGATGCCGTTCGGAGTAATGACCATGGAGCGCGCGGTGTTTCGGCCCTGCGCGAAGGAGAGGGGACCTGCGAACGTCACGAACAACAGGATGAGCAGAGCCAATTGTGGACGGGGAAGCATCAGCACTTTCCTTAGTGTCGCGTTAGGGTACTGAGTTTATGCCGATTCGCCGCTTGGCTGATCACGATTTTTCTCAAACAGCGTGAGTGTCGCGGTGCCGGCGACCGTCAAAAGGCCTCCCAAGATTTGCGAAGGCGTGATGCGATCGTGAACGGAGATGATAGAGAGTACGAGCCCAAACAGCGGCAACAAGTAGATGGAAGTGGATACTTGTCCGACGTCGAGGCGGTTGAGAACCCACATCCACAGGACCATCGCTACTCCCCACGACAGAAGTCCAAGTACGGCAATTGCGACCCAAGTCCGGGAGGAGTAGCCATCGATTTTGTAGAACGGCGATTTTTCAAAGAAGCCGGAGATTATGGCGCACGCTACGGCTCCCACGACATAACTGTTGATCAGAACTTCGAGTTCGGAATAGCGGGCAAGCAAACTCTTGCTGTATGTGTTGTAAAAGGCGCTACCTAACCCGGCAATCAAGATGACGAAGTTTCCGAACAGCAGATTGCGACTGAACGAGGCTTCCGCCAAGTCGCTGGTGGAGATCATCAAGGTGCCGAGCAGTCCGAGCACGAGGCTAAAAATCCGCAGAGTAGTGAAGCGCTCACCGAGCATAAGAACGCCGAGAACCGTCATCAGGACTGGAATGGTAAGCGACAGGAGAGCGGCATTGGAAGCGGATGAATGCGAGATGCCCCAAGAAAGCATCACCGATGGGGGCACAATGCCGAGAATTCCGAGGATTAGATATTCGTAGAGAGTCCGCCAACCTCTTTTGGAATTCGAGCGTTGCATGCGGCGCTTCTCTCGCAATCGAAGAGGGATCAGAGGAATCAACGCGAGCAACAGCATCCAGAAATTGAGAGCAGCCGGTTCCATGGCGTCCCCCCCAATCTTGTAAGCAGGGTATTGGGTCGCCCACAGCAGGTTGACGACGATGAGAGCGGCAAAGTTGATTCCGGAACCATGTCGGCGGTTCATTCATTCCCTCTACGGTCGATAATCGATCATAATCGCAGCAGATCGTAGCAGGAGGTAAAGGTGGTAGTCTAGTCGAAACAATCGCTGTACTTGCGAATTTCCCAGTTGACAGCGAGTTTTCAGGTGAGATATACCTTCCGACCTCGTCGATGAATAATGATCGTTCATCGATTAAATGGGAGGAAGCATGATGTTCCTGAGTGTGATCCGCAGCTTCGGACTGGCCACCCTTTTTGTGCTCATCGCGTTCCCAGTCTCACTACGCGCACAGGGAGCGGGCATTGTGGGCTCTGTGAGCGACTCTACAGGTGCAATCTTGTCTGGCGCGGCCGTGAGCGTAAGGAACGTGAACACCGGGGACACTCGGCAAGCGAAGAGCAATGAAGCAGGGCAGTACTCAGTGCCGAACTTGAAGATCGGCGTTTACGAAGTCACTGCGACACGAGATGGCTTTCAACGGAAGATCGTGAAGGAGGTGCGGTTGGAAGTTCAGTCGTTACGCACCGTTGACTTTGTTCTCGCGCCCGGAACGACGGCATCGGAGATCTCGGTCACCGCTGCGCCGACGGCGGTGCAGACCACTGAATCCACCGTTGGCACTCTCTTCGAGTCCAAGCTGGTTAGCGAGATCCCGCTGAACGGGCGAAACTTCCTTCAATTGCAACTTCTCTCACCGGGGGTAACGACCGGCCCTGCGTACGGTTCCATTTTTGGAGCCGTCAAAATCGATCGGCAAACTACCACGACGGGCGGCGGAAGCTTTTCGGTTAATGGAAATTCGGAGATCTATAACGATTATCTGCTGGACGGGATTTCCTTCAAGGATTGGATCCACGGAACGAACACCATGAATCCGTCCGTCGATGCAATACAGGAGTTCAAGACTCAAACCGGCAACTACTCTGCGGACTTTGGTTCCAACGCCGGAGGTCTTGTGAACATGGTGCTAAAGTCCGGCACCAACCAGTATCATGGCAGCGCTTTCGAGTTCCTCCGAAACGATTTCTTTGATGCGACTAATTACTTCACGAAGAGATTGGGCCAACCAAAGCCGCCGCTACGACGCAATCAATTTGGTGCTACGTTTGGCGGGCCGCTGATCCGCAACAAAACATTCTATTTCGGCAGCTACGAGGGGTTCCGCGAGCATCGTACGGTAACCTTGCTGGCCAGTCTCCCGACCCAAGCGATGCATCACGGGGATTTCTCGGAATTACTTGCCTTGCCAACTCCGAGAGTCATAAAGGATCCTTTTACCGGCCAGCCGTATCCTGGAAATGTCATTCCTCCGAACAAGGTGCTTAGTGTCATGCCAGATTTCCTCGACAAGTACCTTCTCCTGCCGAATCGTCCGGGTTTGTCTAACAACTACGTCGCCCCCGGCAGTAGCACCAATTCCACCGACCAATTCCTCGTTCGGCTGGACCATTCCTTGCAGCAAGATACTCAGATATTTGGGCATTATGTTCGCAACCAGATCAACAATAATCCAGCGATCCTGAACTCCAACTTCTCCTCGTACGATACGAATTTCAATCACAACGTCGGGATTCAACTCAACAAAACCTTGAGTCCAAACAGCATTCTGGAATTCCGAGTCGGCTATAACCTGTTCAAGCAATTCAATATTCAGAACCATTCCGGCGAAGTACCGAGCATCGCGACGGGTGTTCTGCGAATAAACGGCGTTACTCAAGATCCGCTCGGATCTAGTGCTCCGAGTTTTTCAGTGGTCGGGTTCAGCGGGTTTGGCGGCGGTTCTAGCCCGCGCAGTTGGTTCAGTGAGAGGTACGAATATCAAGGTAGTGTTAGCCTCACACGCGGAAAACACATGATTCGGATGGGCGGACATGCTGTCCGACACCACGAAACTTTCCCGGAAATACTCATCCCAAACGGAGCGTATACGTTTGATGGCACGTTCACGGGTTATTCAGCCGCTGACATGCTGATTGGGATTCCGAGTAATTATCAACTCTCGCCAGAAAAGTTTGACCCACAATTCCGCCAGTGGGAAATCATGCCGTGGGTTCAGGACGACTGGCGTGTCACTAACAATTTAACAATCAATATCGGGCTGCGATATGAGTGGCGGCCTTGGCCTGTGTCTGCGAACAATTCGATTGCGAACATCGTTCTTCCGCCTGGAGCAAGTACGGCCACACTGTTGCTGTCAGGCCCATGTGTTCCCGATGCAGTGCGCCGTTGTCAAACAACTCTGCCCAGTTCAATTGCTCCGAATCGTAGTACTTTCGATGGAAATGACAACAATAATTTCGCGCCACGGATTGGGTTCGCTTACCGACTAGGTTCGTCGGGACGTACGGTCATACGCTCAGCGTATGGAATCTTTTACCAAGAGAGAAACTTCAGCGGACTAACTTCCCTGAGCTATAATCCGCCATTCGTCAGCAACTACAATGTTTTCAATAACGTTTCAAACTTTCAGAGTTGGGATTGGTTTAATCCCGTTGCTACTTCGAATCCAGGCGTATTCCAGTTCAGTGCATATCCGGGGAATTCCCGGAACCCCTACTTGCAAGCCTGGAACCTGAGCGTGCAGCGCGAGTTGGGAGCCGGCGTAGTGATTAATGTCGGCTACGTTGGCAACCACGATACGAAGTTGTGGTCGCGTGCACTGCCGAACCAGCCGCGACCTGGTCCGGGTAGTATTAACGACCGTCGTCCCTACACCAATGTCGGTAGGATTAGCAGCGATCAGTCGATTGGAAGCTCGAACTATCACTCACTTCAAGTTCGAGGGGAAAGGCGTTTCTCGAGCGGACTCTCTTTGCTCACTTCCTATACCTGGGCCAAGACGATAACCGATTCCCAGCGCTCAAGTACATCGACCCCAGATTTACAGGATAATAATGACCGCAAGGCGAACCGAGGCTTGTGGGGTGCTGACATAAGGCACAGATTTACCTTGAGTACTGTGTATGAACTTCCAATTGGAAAAGGGAAGCAGGTTCTTGGAGGTGTTAGTGGCGTCGCGGATAAGCTGATTTCCGGTTGGGAAATGGCAGCAATCGGAACCTTTCAGACTGGTCAACCGCTCACGGTCACACTTGCGTTCGATAATCCAAATGTAGGCGAAGGAGCGAAGCTCCCAAACTTGCTGCACAACCCAAACAATGGCCCGAAGACTATCGATCAGTTCTTCGATACGGCCGCATTTGCCCTCCCACCTCAATACACCTTTGGCAACGCAGGAATCAATACGGTTATTGGTCCGGGCCTTCGAAACGTGGATCTTTCTCTCATCAAAAACACAAAAGTTTTGGAGAAGATGAATCTGCAGTTCCGTGCCGAAGCATTTAACGTCGCAAACCACCTGATCATGGCCAACCCAAACACCACGTTTGGAACGCCCAACTTCGGAAAAGTCACCGCAACAAGGCTAGACAATCGGCAAATTCAGTTGGCTGTTCGATTAACGTTCTGAATTCCATGCGCGGGGGCTGATTCTTCAGTCCCCGACTTTGTTCCAGCCATTATTTTGCAGCCCTACTGCCAGCTATGCGATTCGTAAATAGGAAGTTAACTCGACACTTAAGACTACTCGCGGTCCTTCTACCGTTCTTCTCTTGCGGGATCCTGTCCTCGACGGAAACGCACACAAGCCGCATAGACCTGACGAATGCGGTGATCTTAGTACACCCAGACGAGGCGTCATATGTTCAATATGCTGTGAAGGATTTGGCGAGTTACTTGAGCGATTTGACCGCAATAACTGTTCGAGTAAGTTCATCCGCGGAAGATCTAAGAAAAGGTAAAACAGCCATTGTCGTGGGGCAGAAGATGGCTGTCGCCCTGAACTTGGACGAGAAGTTAACCAGTGGCCTAGGCCCGCAAGACTCAGCGATAAAGTCTCTGGATCTGCTTGGCAAAATCGTAGTTGTTGTCGCGGGTTCTGACCCGCACGGAACCAATCTAGGCGTGGCAAGCCTCCTGCAACTGATCCGAAGCGAAGCGGACGTCGTTTATGTCGAAGGACCTCTGGACATTAGAAGCGGGCCAAGCGTTCGGGTAAGGGGGTTTCATATGAACGGGGGATGGCAACTGAACCATCCCTATGGATTCCGCACATGGACAGAGGAAGACTGGAAGAGGTTCGTCGATATCGTTTGGGCGGAGCGTGGCAATTTGATTTTCATGTGGCCCTACGTGGAAACCATGACTGTTCCTTTGGCGCCGCCAGACGAGGCGTACCTACAGGAGTTTCGGCGCGTGGTGGAGTATGCCCAGCGTCAGCGGGGGATGGAAGTCTGGATCATGCAGTCTGCAAATCGCATAGCCGTGACGGACTGCAGTGTACCGGACCCGAGGTTAAGGCCGCATTGGATCGAGGGATGCCAGAAGGACATGGACCCTTCTGATCCTCAGCAACTCGCAACAATCTCCAAATCATTCGAAGCTCTTTATCGCGTGGTTGATAACGCGGATGCTTTTTGTCTGATCGATTCGGACCCGGGTGGTTGGCCCGAGAGTCCACTTAGCGACCAATTGAAGATTTTTCTCGAGGCCCGGAAACTTCTTGATCGCTATAGCGTCGGCGGCCACAGAACGAAGTTAGTCGATTGGATGTGGATCGGTTGGGGGCGACACACATCCAAGAAGTCTCCGCAAAAGTTGGGAACGGTCTTCAACTTCACCGGCAAGTTCCCTGATGAAAGCGACATTCAGTTCATGGCTGACACAATCCGAAATTTCAAGAACAACCTTCCTGGTCCTTGGGAAGTTGTTGCGGGAATGACGCCTTACCTCGAGTCTGCACGACGCGAAGCAGCATTAAAAAGTACGGTCTACCTTCCTTACGGAGCTATTGAATCCGAACCAGCGTTCCCGGCTACGAACATGGGGTTCGAATCGCTGAGAGAGGTATTGGCAATACAGCAGACATACCCTGAGCTACGCGGATGGATGGGAAACAACGAATTGCTTCTCTTGCAGTTTCCGCGCAGCTTCTACTTCATGAATACCCTTTGGGATTCGAGTTACCGGAACAAGAGCGAAAGCGAAGTCCTGGATGATGTCGCACGACTTCTTTATCCCGACCACAAGGAACTGATTGCGGCCTCTTTCCTGGCATTACGGCAAAAAGATCCAAGAACGATTGGCCTCCTAATCGCGCGGCTGGAAGGATTAATGAGATCCGTCGGCAAACCTCGGGTGGGTGCTGTTGGCAGGTTCTTGTTTCCAGATCCCCACATAGTAATCAAGTCTCTGAAAATGCAGCTCGAGATTCGCGTCGCTCGGGAGCTCCTCATCGAAGGTGTGCGAGACGGAGCGAAAATCGACAATGCCGGAAAGCTCGTAGAAGACTATTTTGACAAAATGCTGGCGTGGAACAAAGAGACGGGCTGGGAGAAAACGATCGACATCAACATCTGGCGTAGCCCGCTCTTTGAGCGAGACAGAGACTTAAATGAGGCATTGGTTCGCCTCAAACAGGTGATCGGTGCAGGCAAACCCTACACGAATTATGAACAGATTGAGTCATTTTTCGAGCCGATCGAGGGACGACTCCTTGCTAAGTACTCGAAAAACTCAGTAATGATCGGATGTGTCGAGCCGTTCAAACTTGCGGTTGCCCAGAGCCAGTGATTCCGTTCACGTAACTCCAATGAATGATGATCGATCTTATAATTGTCATTTGAACCCCTGTAAACTATGGAAATGGCGAAGATATAAGTAATTCATTGACACAATCGACAAGAAAATCGTACTCTGTGATCGATCATTGATATTAATTAATTATGAAGATTACAAACATAGAGTGCCACGTGCTGTTAGATCCAGGATATGACGTGGGTGCCACGAGTTCGTCCCAAGATGACATTGTGGTTGAAATACATACGGATGAGGGAATTACGGGTATAGGGGAAACAGATGTAAATCCATGGATCGCCCGGGCCTGCATTGAGGCACCGGGAACGCATACGATGGGGCTTGGCCTGGCAGAGATGTTGATGGGCGAGGATCCGATGGATACGGTGCGTCTGTGGGAGAAGCTCTATGTCGGGTCGGCAATGAATGGCCGGCGCGGGGCGGTAGTCCATGCGATCGGCGCCTTGGATATGGCGCTACACGATATCCGCGGCAAAGCTCTTGGCAAGCCTTGCTACGAGTTGCTCGGGGGTGCGGTTCGGGATTCGATCACCCCTTATGCTTCGCTTCAGCCTGAGGTCAGTTCTTTCGACGTATATCGGACGTCGATCAAGGAGTGGGCACTTCGAGCAAAGGCCCTGGGCTTTCGGGCGGCGAAGATCGAGGTCACTCCATGTGGCCCGTACGCGCACAAAGGACTCAAAGCTTCTCATCAGGAGATGACGAGCGTGATCGGGGAGGTGCGGGATGCTGTCGGCCCGGATTTCACGCTAATGGTGGACGTGCAATATGCATTTCCGGACGCAGACACCTGTTTGAAAGCGATTCGGCCGTGGGTGGACTTCAATCTGTTCTTCATTGAAACGCCGCTGCCTTCGGACGATCTGGATGGTTATGCGCGGTTAAGCCAGGAACAACCGATACCGATCGCCGCAGGTGAGTGGCTCGCCACGCGGTTCGAGTTCATGGACTTGATAAACCGGGGCAAAGTCAGTGTAGTGCAGCCTGATGTAGGCCGAGTTGGCGGCTTCACAGAAGCAAAGCGAGTGTGCAATTTTGCGGAACAAAAGAGGTTGACAATTGTTCCGCATCTCTGGAAATCGGGTATTTCGATAGCAGCAGCCGCGCACTTGGCCGCAACCACCCCGAATTGTGCGTTTATCGAATTTCTACCGGACTCTCTTTGTGGATCATCGCTTAGACGGGAGTTGGTATCGAACGAATTGCAAATGGTAAACGGGCAAATTGCTTTACCGAAATTGCCGGGATTGGGAGTCGAACTCAACCGGGATGCATTACAGAGATTCAAAGAAGAGGCTGAAGCAGCGACCAGCGACATACAGTCTTTAAAGGCAAAGATAAGTGATTGAACCACGCGTGGTGATCGTAACCGGTGGAGCTTACGGCATCGGCCGCGCCATTGCGAAGCGGTTCGCGGCGGATGGTTACGGTGTTGTAATCGCGGATATCAATTCCAATCGCGGTGCATCGCTTGAAAAGGATTTGCAGAACGAGAATCGCCGCGCCCTGTTCGTGGCGGCAGATATTCGTGATGAACAAGATATTGAACGACTCATCAATCGAACTATCGAGGCATTCGGAAAGATCGACGTTTTATGCAACAACGCAGGCATCGAGTATTACCGGCGTGCTGAAGAGTACAGTGCTCAAGAATGGAGCGCGATTACTGACACAAATTTAAGAGGAACGTTTTTGTGCAGCAAGCACGCATTCCTCTCCTTGAAGAAAACGAGAGGTTGCATCGTAAATATTTCCTCGGTGCAGGCGTTTGCGACGGAATCAAATATCTCCGTGTATGCGGCCACTAAAGCTGGAATTCTCGGACTTACTCGCGGAATGGCACTGGATTTCTCGTCAGAGGGCGTTCGCGTGAACGCGGTGTGCCCGGGAGCAATCCAGACCGGAATGATGGAGCCTTTTCTCGCTGCCGCGTCTGACGTTCAAGAGGCTCTGAAGGGTTTTGGAGAAAAGATCCCGTTAGGAAGGGTCGGCCAACCGGAGGATGTAGCCGAAGCAGTGCACTTCCTGGCATCGGATGCGGCGCGCTATATCACCGGTGCGTCGCTGGTTGTTGATGGGGGTCTTCTTTGCAGGCTCGCCACATGAAAGTGAGCCGCAACGCGTCATCAACGTTTCCGCGCTCGTCGAGCTAACGTGCTTTGGGCAGAACAGTATTCCGCATACGAAGTTGCAGACGATGCGATAGCTGCTGGAGCGCTGACTTGCTTGATTCTGGCAATTGCTGGAGCGGCACTGGTTCCTTCCTGGAATCGAGAGATTCATTCGAGATCTGCTGATATCAACAGGTAAACAATCAAGGGCCATGCCAAGCGTTCTCTCAAACGGCCGGTCCATCGGTCGAATAACGCTTCGTTGTGACTGAGGAGGATGAACGTGCTGCGAACCGGGCGATGCATAGCGGTCGCGATTCTGCTCTTTTCGGCTCATTCTGCACTCGGCTCTGAAGCTGTTTGGCAGATCGGTAAATTCGATGAGGCATCGATAGAGTTTGCGAAGCAGATTGATTATTCCGATCCGGCCGAAGATCCGGTTTTCGTGGTGGGGGAAAGCACCTCTCAAAAGGACTGGCCTGCTTACCAACCGGGTTCCGCGAATGGGCAAGCAGGACATCGTCGTCACCCGTTTACCATTCGGTTTTCTTTGTCACAACGCCCTTCCGCTCTGTATTCGCTGCGCGTCGGCCTAATTGTGGATACCCCGCGTATACCTCATATACAAGTGGAGATCAACGGCCTTACGGGGTGGTTCTATCCTCAACCGAAACTGAACTACAGGATGGGTGATCCGACTGGAAATGCGCCTACTTATACCGTTGCAACGATCACCGTAGATCTGCCCGCACGTTCTCTGCGCAAGGGACAGAACCTCCTCGTACTGACGGCCATTGACGAGCCAGACGACCGTGACGACGCGGTTGCGCCGCCTGGCAGGGTGGGGGACTCAGGGCTGTTCTACGATGCCATCGCGTTAATCCGGAATGATGGCCAAAAAGATAAATCCGAACAACTCATGGCCGAGGTTGTTCCCACAATCTTCTACCAGAATGATGGGATCAACCTTGTTGAGATCGTTGAAGTTCGCGTTCGCTTCAGAGAACGACCGTATCATGGACGAGTACTGCTCGAATCGAAAGGATTTCGAGCTTCGGAAGAGATTCGAAGCGATCGAGATTTCGGAGAGCATCGACTTAATTTCAAGATTCCCGAATCAGCCGTAGCGGGAAAGTGGAAAGTCTTGGTATCCACCGATCGCTACAAGCAGACAGTTCTGGCTGAGCTTCGCCCAGCAAAGAAGTGGATCGTTTTTGTGGTCCCGCATGAGCATCTCGACATTGGCTATTCCGACTACCAAGCGAAGACATACGAGATACAAAGCCGTGCTTTGGATCAAGCAATCGAGACGATCGAAAGACACCCGTCGTTTCGTTATTCAGTCGATGGTGAATGGGCGGCTGAGCAGTTTCTGAAGACGAGAAGTCAGATGCAACGCGCCAACTTTCTCAACTTGGTTCGCGAGCGAAAGATAGAGGTACCGGCAAACTATTTCAATCTACTGACTGGCTTTGCTTCTTCGGAGGAATTAATCCGGTCGCTCTATGCTGGGCAGAGGTTTAGCTCCGATTACGGGATCCCCTTTGAATATGCCAGTATCACCGACGTCCCCTCGTACAGTTGGTCTTATGCGTCCGTTCTCTCGGCCGCCGGTCTGAAATATCTGGTGGCAGCCAGCAACAACGAACGGGCCCCTATCCTTCGGCTCGGACATTTGAACCGCCGTTCTCCATTCTTATGGCAAGGTCCCGATGGAAGCAAAATTGCTATGTGGTACTCGCAGTCGTACCAGCAACTTCCCCATATCTTTGGATTGCCTCCACAGATCCAGGGCGGTCGCGACACGTTGCCGATCTTCTTGCAGCAGTATAGCGAGAAAGAATACAAGTCGGACGGCGTCATCGTATATGGGACCCAATGGGAAAATACCGCGCTCTATACAAACCAGGCGAAATTGGATGAAGAGTGGAATAAGGTGTTCGCGTATCCTCGGATTCGCTTTTCCGGCTTTGCGGAAGCAATGGAATACATTACTGCACAGGTCGGAAAAGAGATGCCGGTAATTCGCGGCGACGGAGGGCCCTACTGGGAAGATGGCATTGGTTCAGATTCCTATTATGCGGCGATAGCCAGAGAAAACCAGCAACGTGCGCTGACGGCAGAAAAGTTCGCGACCATCAGTGCGCTCGTGAATACAAAGACGAGTCCCGACCGCGAAACGCTAAACGCAATTTGGAAGAATCAACTGCTCTTTGCAGAGCATTGTTGGGAAGCTGACCGAAGTATCGTCGATCCCGAAAGCCAACTGAGTATTGCGCAGCGCGCCGTCAAGGAAGCGCGCGTGCTGGACGCACATCTTCTGATCGACGAGACGGTCCAGAGGTCAATGTCGGTAATCGCGGATGCAACTGAAAATCGAAGCCAGACAGTATTGGTCTTCAATAGTTTGAATTGGGCTCGCAGCGGTTTGGTTGAAATGGATCTGGACAAGAACACGCAACTGATCGATCTCTCCACCGGGAAGGATGTGCCGTTCGAAATCCTAAGCGGCGGAAACGGATTTGACCACATCCGCTTCTGGGCCAAAAATGTTCCTTCCGTCGGATACAAGAGCTATGCATTGCGCCGGAATCGGACATCGGCGGCACCGGCGACTTCCATTGTGTCACCGATCCTAGAAAACCAGTATTATCGCATCGTCCTCGATGCCACATCGGGATCGATTCGTAGTATCTTCGACAAACAATTACAGCGCGAGTTAGTAGATGCTTCGTCGGCATACAAATTTAATGAATACCTGTACGTGACGGGAGGGGACGGAAGATCCAACCGGTTGTCACGTTACTCCGAAGTGCTTCCGTTACCAGACATGCAAGTTCACTCAACCTGGCAGGGGAAACTTGTGTCCGTATCGAAAACCCCGTTCGGCACGGTAGCGAACGTGCAATCTGCCGGCATAAACACCCCCAAAATCGAGACAGAAATTCTTTTGCTCAATGATGAAAAAGCGGTGCTGTTTACCAATCGCTTGACCAAGACCAAGACCTACGCAAAAGAAGGAGTGTACTTCGCGTTCCCGTTTGCCATTCGGAATCCGCAATTTAAGTACGAAACCCAGAATGGATTTGTGGATCCTGAAAAGGACCTTTTGCCCGGTGCGGGACGGGAGTGGTTTTCTATCCAACATTGGATAGCGTTAGGAGATGAACTTGGGACTGCGGCACTTGTACCGCTGGATGCGCCATTAGCCACTTTTGGCGACATCGTGCGGGGCACTTTCCCGACGGAGTTCGGTGCCAGGCAGGGTATCGTTTTCTCCTGGCCCATGAACAACTACTGGACGACGAACTATGTTGCCGGGCAGGGAGGAGAATTCGTATTTCGATATGCATTGACCAGCGGAAAAGAGCTCACGCCGGCAACCCTAAGTCGTTTCGGGTGGGCGGCGATGACCAAGTTCGAAGTGAATGTAGTCTCCGCGCAGGATCGCGTCGATGAATTGCCTCGCCCTCTACCGGCCAACCAGGGCAGCTTTCTGAATGTAGATTCTCCCAACGTTGTATTGACTGCATGGAAGCAGGCAGAGGATGGCAATGGTACGATCCTTCGCTTTACTGAGTTGAAGGGAAATCCGAGCGAATTCGCGGTGGAGTTTCCAACGGCAAAGATAGAATCAGCCTGGTTGTGCGATGCAGTGGAGCGCTGCGACCAAACTCTTCCGGTATCCGGCAGCACGGTTATTGTTCCCATCAAATCGTTTGGGATTGCCACTTTGAGGATTCAGACTCGAACAAAAGATTCTGCAGAATTGCAGAAGATGAAATTGCCGGATCTAGTGGGCGGCTCGCTGTCCAATAGCGATAGCCGATGAAACGGTTCGTTGTTTCGAACTTATGTTGTTATCAGTAATGGACCCGAGATGTTCTTCACTGTGAATACAAGGGAGCTCAATGAAACTCAACCTGCTGTTCGCAACGTTAATCGTTGCCGTCCCAGTTCTATGCCAAAGCGGATCGTATGACGGTCTTCAGAATAGTTTGGCGAATATCTACCGACTTTCAAATGCGAAGACCTTTTCGATCAGTCCCGAGAATCCTACGGGTGAAAAAGGAAAAGGCGGAATGGCCACAGAAGGAACGAATGCAAGTTTCGGCCGTCATTTAGGCGGGCAGGGTTGGAAAGTCAGCCCCAGCATCATTATCGAGTCTGGGAGGACCGCCACGTTGGCCACAATTGATGGGTCCGGAATGGTTAACCACATTTGGTTGACGCCGATCGGAAACTGGCGGTTGGCCATCCTTCGTATGTACTGGGATGATGAAAATGAACCCTCTGTGGAAGTACCGGTTGGCGACTTCTTCGCAATGGGCTTATTGAAGCCTGCCCGCATCGCCTCGCTGCCGATATGTGTGAATCCCAACAGTGGCTTCAATGCTTATTGGCCAATGCCATTTCGCCGCAAAGCCAAAATCACAATGCAAAACCTGGATGAGGGTCCCATGCAATTGTATTTTCAGATTGATTACTCCATGAGTCAGGTGTCAGAAGACGCGGCCTATTTCCATGCGCAGTTTCGGCGAGTCAACCCATTGCCTTACAAGGAGGTGTATACGATTCTCGATGGCGTCAAAGGTAAAGGCCAATATGTCGGCACCTACATGACCTGGGGAGTTCACAACAACGGTTGGTGGGGAGAAGGAGAAGTAAAGTTCTACTTAGATGGAGACAAGGACTTTCCGACCATCAACGGCACCGGAACGGAAGATTACTTTGGCGGTTCCATCGATTTCGAAAATGAAAAGGGACGATACGAAGAATTTACTTCGCCTTATTCGGGACTGGTCCAGGTCATTCAACCCGATGGGATATATCGCTCGCAGCAGAAGTTTGGGCTATACCGTTGGCACATCACGGATCAAATACGGTTCGAATCCGATTTGCGTGTAACAATTCAAGCACTCGGCATTGCACCCCGAGGAACCAAATTTATTGCACTACAGGATGACATTTCGTCCGTCGCCTTTTGGTACCAAGCTGAACCACACGTTCCATTCCCCAAGCTTCCAGGAAGGGAGTCTCTGGAAATCAATTGAATTGTCTATCTACGTCTCTGCATTGGGGAGTCATGTCCTTCTGCACATGAGCGGATCAGTTCCAGATTGATGGACATAGCCATGGCAGCGTACCCGGCGTCGTTTGGGTGAACGTGATCTCCCGAGTCATATTTAGAGTCCAATTTGTCTGGCTGTTCTGGATTCCGGAGAGCCTGATCAAAATCAGCTATGCCATCGACCACGTTTTCGGTTCGATACCAAGTGTTGACGGCATGGCGTATCGAATTACCCCTGTCAATGAACCCTTCAGCGCCGCCATACGGCGGAATGGTACCTCCAATCACAAACAGTGTTTCCGAATGTGCGCGCTCAATCAGCTTTCTCAATCCTGAGATTAATTCTGCCGAATCTGAAACATTTTCGTCACTGCGAATCCAATCAATATCGTTGATCCCTTCTAACAGGACCAGGCATTTGACTCCTGGCCGACGCAGAACGTCGCGGTCGAAGCGAGCAATGGCGTTAGGGCCGATTTCGTCACGAAGAACGCGATTTCCAATAATCCCGGCGTTCAGAACCGCCACATGGCGCAGTTCGGGATCATTTTGCAGCCTAACGGCCAAAACGTCTGGCCAACGCCGGTTGGCATCCTGCGTAGATGACATCCCGTCAGTAATGGAGTCTCCGAGCGCCACAACTGCGATTGCCGACTCTTCAGCTTGCACGTCAATGCCGGAAAGGAAGTACCAGGAGGAGGTGGCCGACATTTTTGTCTTCCGATGTTTGAAGGTGTTTCCTCGACCCACGAAGTTTGTGGATACGGCCAATTCGTGACAAGTGATGATCGCAATGGGCTGCTCAGGAACATAAAGGCTGATTGAAACTGTCGATAGCTCAGGGATCCGTGTTTCAACTGGATCGCTAATAACGAACTCGCCAGCGCGAATTGTAGTAAAAGGTCGTCCGCCGAAGTGTATTGGTAAATCTCTCTTGGAAGCGTCCAGCTTACCCGGCGACATCAGACCGAGTCGGACTTCTTGGATATGCAGATTCGAAGTCCCAAACTCATTCGTCAATCGAACCCGGAGTCGCTTACCGCGAATGCTGGTCCGGACAATGTTAACGTACGTTGAGTTCCCGGGAGAGGGACCACCGGCTTTAACCGGACACGCCATAGGTGCGCTGGCCCATGTGCCGACCCACGCTTGCGGCGATTGCGCATCACAGACCATAGAGGTCGCGAACAAAACACTGGCTAGCAGAGTCAAAGCTTTCAAATCATTCACTCCGAGCAACACAGCGGTACCCTGTTGGTCGTCCCAGATATTCTCCCTTGGATGCTTAGTATCTAGTCAATGATCGAGCAAGGCTGCCGGGGGGAATATCGGACAAGGGCGAATTTAATTTTACCCTTCGGGCAATTATACCGGCAGGAAGCGGTTACGGAAGGAAAGAGAGCGTTTCTGATTTGACATTTGAACGATCATCGATCATACTCAGAGTCGTTACGTAAGCAGACGCAGGTATGCATTAGGATTAGCCGGCGGACCAGGTTCAGATGGATTAACACTCGTCCGAAGTTGTGTCAGTGTTCGGGTTTTGAACTGCCCGAAATGCCGCCGACTTGCGGTGTCGGCGTAGTGACACTGATTGTTCGACCACAACGGGGCTTCAGTCCACAGCTTCGTAGGGGCAAACATTTACAGGAATTCCATGAGCTCTTGCTCAGTACTTGTAGACGACAACAATCTTTGTGGCGAGGCGCCACTCTGGGATGCAACCGGTCAAAAGCTCTATTGGACGGATTGCGTGGGCAGAAAGTTTTACTCCTACGACTGGAGGTTGAAACTCAAAGACGTGCTCCTCACCGATGTCGAGGTGAATGGCTGCGCGCTCGACCGGTCGGGCGATCTTGTTTTCTCGAACAACTCAGGCGTGTGGATTTGGGACCGAGTCGGCGAGCCCAGATTGCTTGCGTCTGAACTCGGGCCCGTCAAACTTCAGCTGAATGATTGCATTGCAGATCCAAAGGGCCGGTTCCTTGCTGGATCGTGCTTCTATGATCCGAGTACGAAGTATGAATTGGGGAAATTGTTTTCACTCGATGGCTCCGGCGAACTACAGATTTTGGATGAGGGTTTTCGTCTTGCAAACGGCTTGGGTTTTTCGGTAGACGGGACGACACTGTACTTCTCAGATTCCGTTGCGCGAAAGGTATACGCATATTCGTACGATGTTGCTACGGGAAAAGCTCGCGGCCGACGCACATTCATTCAGTTAGACAGCACCGAAGGATTGCCAGACGGGTTGACGGTCGACGCTGAAGACCACGTTTGGGTAGCTCAATGGTATGGGAGCTGTGTAGTTCGATATGACCCGGACGGTAGACCGGAACGGAAGATTAGTGTTCCGGCGAAACAAAGTTCTTCGGTGATGTTTGGTGGGCCTGGACTCACCGAACTGTTCGTTACGTCTGCAGCCAGATCAGAGCCAATGCCGGTGATGCCGTCCGGCTACGACGCAAACTCCGGATACTTTGGGGGAGCTTTGTTCCACTGCACAGTTCCGGTAACAGGAAAACCGGAATACCGAACGGATTTGAGAGGCATTGCTGCTCATGCGTGATCGACTGGCTGGAAAGATCGCATTGCTAACCGCCGCAGGCGAGGGGACTGGCAGAGCCACGGCTTTGGCCTTTGCCGCGGCCGGATGCAAAGTTTGGGCGACCGACTTGAATGGTGAGGCACTCGGCCGATTGGCGGAGGAGTGCCCGCAAATTCAGACTCGGCGAGTGGATGTTCGAGACACGCAAGCAATCAACGAGGTAGTTTCAGAAGTTGGGCAAGTCGATATTCTGTTCAACTGCGCCGGGTACGTTCATCACGGCACAATTCTTAACTGTTCAGATGACGACTGGGATATGTCGTTCGACATTAACGTTAAGTCAATGTATCGCACTTGCCGGGCGGTGCTACCGGGCATGATCAAAGCAGGCAAGGGTAGCATTGTGAATGTTTCGTCGACAGTGTCGAGCATAAAAGGGGCACCCAATCGATTCGTGTACGGCACTACCAAGGCTGCGATTATCGGCTTAACAAAGGCTATCGCGGCCGATTTCATTCGCAGCGGGATTCGGTGCAACGCAATCTGTCCCGGGACGGTGGACTCTCCATCGCTGGCAAAACGCATCGCTTCGCAAGGAGACCCGGAAAAGGTTCGCGCTGAATTTGTGGCCCGGCAGCCCACGGGGCGTTTGGGGCGACCGGAGGAGGTCGCTGCCCTTGCTGTGTACCTGGCTTCCGACGAATCGTCTTTCACCACGGGGCAGATTCATGTGATCGACGGCGGATTCACGCTTTAAACCATCGAGAGAATTATGAAACTACTTCGATTTGGCGATCCCGGACGCGAAAGGCCTGGCGTGTTGGATGAAAATAAAGAGGTGCGAGATCTGTCCGCGCACGTGCCAGATATCGCTGCAGATGCACTTTGTCCAGAAACGATGGACAAACTCAGGACGATCGATATCTCGTCGCTGCCGAAAGTTGCGGCAGGAGTTCGAATCGGGGCATGTGTTTCCGGGACAGGCAAGTTCATATGTGTTGGACTTAATTATGCAGATCACGCGGCTGAAGCCGGCGCTCAAGTCCCCAGCGAACCGGTATTGTTCATGAAAGCGGTTTCCGCGATTTGCGGTCCAAACAATGATGTAGTGATTCCACGTAATTCGCAGAAGACTGACTGGGAAGTCGAACTGGGTGTGGTGATAGGCAAGACCGCGAAATATGTTGATATTGATAAAGCTCTGGAACATGTGGCCGGATACTGTGTAGTGAATGATCTTTCGGAGCGTGCGTTTCAACTGGAAGGCACGGGACAGTGGGTGAAAGGGAAGAGCGCGGACACCTTCGGACCCATCGGGCCTTGGCTGGTCACGCCCGATGAAGTACCCGATCCTCAGAACCTGCGTCTGTGGCTGGAGGTTGACGGACATCGCTATCAAAATGGCAATACGTCGACGATGATCTTTGGAGTAGCCTACCTCGTAAGTTACATAAGCCAATTTATGAGCCTGCACCCCGGGGACATTATCTCCACCGGTACTCCACCGGGAGTGGGGCTGGGACAGCGGCCGCCGGTTTACTTGAAGGCTGGGAATCAAATCAGGCTTGGGATCGAAGGACTGGGCGAGCAAGTTCAAAAGGTGACAGATTGGTCTGATTGTTGATGCGGTCCCACGAAGCAATGGATGAGCGGTACGGTGGACTGTTCGAGTCCTTGTCGCGAAGCATCCCATCCTCTCGGCTAATCCGCGATTCGCTACGTAGGTTTGCCTACGGAACAGACGCGAGTTTCTACCGAATGGTTCCCAAATTGGTAGTGATGGTGGAATCGGAAGCGGAACTTATAACGACGATTCATGCGTGTACAACCTGGAAGGTTCCGTTCACTTTTCGAGCAGCGGGGACTAGCCTCTCCGGGCAGTCGGTGAGCGACTCAGTGTTAATTCAAGTAAGTCGGCTCTGGAATCCCATATTCGTTGCGGAAGATGGAGCAACCGCGCGGTTCGGACCTGCGGTTCTAGGCGGAGATGCGAACCGCGTACTATCAAAGTTTGGCCGGAAGATTGGCCCCGATCCAGCATCTATTGATGCCGCTATGATTGGGGGTATCGCTGCAAATAACTCGAGCGGAATGTGCTGTGGCAATGTTCAGGACACTTATCACACGATGCGAGCAATTAGAGCTATCCTTGCGGACGGTTCGATTCTTGATACGCATTCAGAAAAGAGCCGTCGACATTCTGCCGCAAACAACGCGTTGTTGCTCGAACACCTGACGAAGATAGCGGCACGCGCGAAATCTGACCCAGAGTTGCAAAGGCGTATTCGCAAGAAGTTTGCCATTAAGAATACGTGTGGATACAGCCTGAACTCGCTGATCGATTTCGACGATCCTCTTGATATTGCTGCTCATTTGCTGATCGGTTCTGAGGGAACTCTGGGCTTTATCAGCGAGATTACATACAACACGGTTCCTGATCTCAAGCATTCCTCGACAGCATTGGTTCTCTTTCCTGACGTCATTACGGCGTGTAGAGCTGCTTATCAGCTTACAAAAACATATGTCTCCGCAGTAGAGCTCATGGACCGCCAAAGCCTGCGCGCTGTAGAAGCGAAGCTGGAGATTCCAGAGAGTTTCCGCAAGCTCGACGAACATATCGCTGCGTTATTGATTGAGGTGCGTGCCGATAGCCTTGAAACTGTTGAGCGGAGTAGACAGGAAGTTGCTTCAGTACTCAAAGAATGCAACGCTTGTTCACCGTGTGAATTCACGTCGGATGAACTCCGCTCCAAGCAACTTTGGCTACTTCGCAAAGGACTGTTCCCTGCGCTGGGTCACGCGAGGTCTCCAGGCACAACAATCCTGATAGAAGACGTGGGTTTCCCGTGCAACAGGCTGGGTGACGCAGCTCTCGACCTACGGTCGCTCTTTACACGATATGGGTATCACGATGCTGTCATCTTTGGGCACGCACTCCAAGGGAATCTCCACTTTGTCTTCTGCGTTGATTTCAACCTCAACGACGAGATCGAGAAATACGGAGCCTTTATCGCTGAACTTGCTGCACTCGTAACTCGGAAATATGACGGGTCTTTGAAATCAGAGCATGGGACCGGCCGCAATATGGCTCCATTCGTTGAGATGGAATGGGGAAAACAGGCTTACGAGTTGATGCGGGACATCAAACGCGCGTTCGATCCCTTAGGGCTGATGAACCCGGAGGTGATCATCAGCAGTGACGAAAAGATACATGTAAGGAACCTGAAGAAGACACCGGCTTCGAATGCGATCATCGAGAAATGTACAGAGTGTGGATTTTGCGAGAGGACCTGCCCTTCGCGGCATTTAAGTCTTACGCCCAGGCAACGGATAAGCGTTTGGAGGGAGATGTCGATGCCCCGAGCCAATGCGGCGGATTGGCAGCGCGGGTTCCAGTATGAAGGAGAAGCAACATGTGCAACGGACGGTCTGTGCGCGACTTTGTGCCCATTGGGAATTGACACTGGGGCTTTCATAAAACAATTGCGCAGTAGTTCTCGCCATGCGACCAGTCAAGCTCTGGCTCAATTTGTGTCTTCGCATCTGGGTACTGTTTTGACAGCATTTCGAAGCCTTCTTCGTGCTGCATGGCTAATCCACCGGGTCATCGGGAACAAAGGAATGAGACGGTTGGCCAAAATGGCTAGAAAGCTAGTGGGGAAATCAATCCCTGAGTGGACGGAGTGGATTCCGTTGCCTGCTCCCAAACTTCCAACCTCTCTGTCCGCATCATCGTTGAAGCAAGTAGTTTATTTTCCAAGTTGCGTCAGCCGTTTGTTTGGCGGGTTTGGCGGTTCGGTAAAATCAACTTCCCAAATTACTGAGATTTACAAACTGTTCCAACGTCTTGGTATCAATCCGCTTGTGCCACTTGAGATAAATCATCTTTGCTGCGGTATGGCTTTCTCTAGCAAAGGGTTTGCTTCAGTCGGAAGTCAGAAATTGGAGGAGTTGGTCGCGCATCTCGACTTGGCGTCAGAACACGGTAAATACCCGGTGGTTGTCGATACCAGCCCGTGCGCACAAAGGTTGATCGAGCACGCCCGAGGAGAACTGCAGGTTCTTGATCTCAGCGAATTCTTGCTGCAAGAATTAGTTCCGCGAGGGCCGATCACAAAGCTCGAATCGACCGTGGCGGTTCACGTCCCATGTAGCGTAACGAAGGCGGGAAAAGAAAAGTCACTTCTGCAATTGGCGAGACTGTGTGCCGAACGTGTAATCGTGCCGGACGCCACAACATGCTGCGGTTTTGCTGGAGACAGAGGATTCACACATCCGGAGTTGAGTGCATCGGCGCTGATCGAGCTGAAACCGCAGGTGAGAGCCGTGTGCTCCGAGGGATATTCCTCGAGTCGAACTTGCGAAATCGGGCTATCAACCCAGAGCGGTATCCGTTATCAGTCGATAGCGTTCCTTGTCGCTAGTGCCTTGAATGAGACTCAACCTCATTGATCGAAGAGATTCCTGCCGTTTTCAAGAAAAGTCCGATTGCGTTCCATGCTTCCAAATTCTGGGCCAAAGTGAAGTCGCCATGACCTTTTCCATTGATCGTCAATAGGTGATTCCTGGTTTTAACTGCATCCAATGCTTTGTGGAAGTTGATAGCTTGATCATAGGGAACAAATGTGTCGCGATCACCATGGATCGTGAGAATTGGCGGCGTACCTTGCCGAACGTAATTGATGGGAGATAGCCTGGCTGCAAGGTCGTCCTTATCCGGAGCGTTGTTCAGCCACGTGACTGCGTACGCGCGAGTGTGTGGGCCGTGTAGAAGGTCCTTCACGTCGGTGATTCCAAACCAGTTGATTACAGCTGCCACGCGAGGCCTGTGGTTGGGCCACGGTACAGCTCCGCCCGAAGCATCGTCGTCATTCGCGCATTGATCTTCGAAGCCTGCGGTCGTCGGGATCAGGGCACTCGTAAGTGCGAGGTGACCTCCGGCTGAAGCGCCGGTAACGATAACTTTGTTTAAGTCGAAGCCAAACACTTTTGCATTCCGTCCCACCCAGTGCAAGGCGCACAGACAATCCTGAACGGCTGCAGGCGCTGGGGAAATGCGAGCCAGACGATACTCGACGTTGACGACGGCAAATCCCATTTGCATGTAAGGAAGTACGCTGAGAGAAACCTCCTCTTTCGTTCCATTAACCCATCCGCCACCATGGATATTAACGACTATCGGAACAGGGGACTTCGTATATACCGGCCGATAGACATCCAGTTTGGCTTGATAGTTGTTCGCCGTGGTGTAGGTGATGTTCGGAATGAAAACGTAGTTGAGCGCAATCCAAAGCACCGCGCCGGTATCGCTATTAAGTTGAGCCGAATCTGGGCGCGCGGCCCGGTTCGGAGATTGTCCGAAGAGTGGAAGGCAAGCAAAGACAAGAAATAGGAACCCGACACCGCAGCGGCTTTTCACGGCTATCTTTCCTTCTCGGTTCCGCGAATGACTATTCAGCGACGGTCTCAGGAGTTTCTTCAGAAGCTTCTTCTTCGCTGTACAGATGCACTGCCTGGTCTGTCCAATCCTGCATGGCGGCGTGAAACGCTCGCTTGGCTCTTTCAGGTTCGCCGGCGACGATAGCGTCCAATAAAGCCTTGTGAAGCTGAAGGTCCTTAGCAAGGTTGAATCCAGGCTGCATAGCAACCCTAATTGCACTAAAGCCAAACAAAGGCACTACGACGCGACGAAGGGTTTCCACCAGACAGTCGTTGTGAGTCGATTCCCACATCGAAATATGCCAAATCAGGTCACCGCGGATGTATTTCTGGAAATCTCTCGAACGGGCGGCAGCCGTTGATTCATGGAAGAGATCCTGCATCCGCTCAATGTCTGCCTGAGTTCTCTGCCGGGCAGCTTCTTCAGCGGCGAAGGATTCGAGCGCCCGTCGAACGGCGATAGTATTTTCCAGGTCTCTCTGGCTGAAATCGGTCACATAGGTCGCGGAATTTGGCTTTTTACTAACGTGCCCTTCGAGTTCTAACTGAATTAGCGCTTCTCGAATAGCAGACTGGCTGGTCCCAAGAGCCTCGGCAAGTTTGCGCTCTACCAATCTCTCGCCTGGAATTAGTGATCCATCTAGGATTGCTTCCCGTATTTTTCCCGCAACTTGGTGGCGGGCCGGTTGCGTATTAAGTTTTGTTGCTGTGAGTGGCATCAGTCCCTCTGGTATGCGATCCCGAGTGTCGTTTCAACAGTTCCTTCTCGGGTCAAGATGATTGTAGACGATCTGACGCTCCAGTCAATGTATCGGAATATAGGATAAATGATCTATC